>DAHUXT010000249.1 GCA_027307065.1 Ktedonobacteria bacterium | reverse complement strand
AACGGCTGGCGGTCTTGCTCTGCGACATCCAGGGGATGAGCTACGAGGAGGTAGCACGCATCATGGAGACGCCGCTCGGCACTGTCAAGTCGCGCATTGCCCGCGCCCGCGCCCAGTTGCGCACAATTCTCACACGCAGCGGGGAACTTTCACCGCAGCCACAGCGTCATGACGCAGAGCGATCTACGTGACGATTTCCACGGCGGGCCGCCGCTGAAATGTGTCCAACATGATTGCCAAAACCTAAGCAAAGATAGCCGGATGAGTGACGAATACACAAACAGGTTGCATCAGGTACCAGAGTACCGGCAGGAACAACTTTCTGCCGCGCTCGATGGCATGCTCACGCCAGACGAGCAGGCGATACTCGATGCGCATCTCGCTGGCTGCGCGACATGGTCTCGCGAGCTGGAGGAACTGCGTCAGGTGCGGAGCCTGCTGCGAGCCATGCCTCAGCCTACGCTGCCACGCTCGTTCCTGCTGCCCACCGAGGATGCGGTGGCGTCGTCCCGCGCGGCAGCGGTGGCACAGCAACCCGACCCTGATCGCGCGCCAATACCGCTACGCCGAAACCCTGGCGCTGCCCGTGCCGTACGCACGCTGCGTCTGACGCGCCGGATTGGCACAGTGGCAGCGGTGATAGGGCTGGCGCTCTTTCTCGGCACGCTCTTGCCTATGCTGACCCATCAGAACTACGGGTTAAGCGCCGCGGCCCCGGCCAACGGGGGGTCGAATCACACGCAGCAATCAGGCGATACCTACTCCACCTACTCCCCAATGACTCAGCCCGCCATTCCTGAGGCAACACACACCTTCACGGTCGGCGGACCAGATCAGAACAAATCGGCAACAGCTACCGTCACCGCGACGCCCGCATTACCTGCGACAGGAAGCGCGACCGCCAGTACACCGCTGGCCCATACCGTCGAGAACACGGGCGGCCCATCGCTTGCCGAGATCCTGCGCATCCTCGCAATCGCGCTCGTCGTCGTCGGAGTTGGGCTGGCGCTGCTGGCGTCGTTCATCGGACGGCAATTCTAGCGCGTGCCTCGCCGGTCATGCCGATCTTACGCGCTGGCAACCTCAGCATCGCCAGTCAGAATACGTTCGCCCCGCTGATTCTCGATCCACACGTCGGCCAGTCGCGGCTGATCGGGCTCGGTTGTTCGTAGCACGCCTCTGCACGTCAGCGTGTCGCCGGGCCTCACCATCGCCTGAAAGCGCACCCGCAGCCGTCGCAGCCGCCCACGTCCCGGAGCCGCCGTCAGCCAGTCCGTCAGCACCTGGCCCGCGAACGCCATGCTGAGCATGCCATGGGCAATGGTGCCGCCAAGCCCCACCGAGCGCGCCACATCAGGATTGATATGAATCGGATTGTGGTCGTTGCTGGCATCGGCATAGGCGTCTATCTGTGGCTGGGTCACCCTCTTCGTCACCTCTGGCAGTGGCTCGCCCTCGCGTTCCTTCGCTGGTTTGCTGGCAGCGGGCGCGCCCATGGCCGCGACCTCGCCTGGGACAACGTCGCGCACGATGATCGTCGCTTTGCCCGTTACCACACGCTCGCCATCGGCGCTGTCGCATAGTTGCTCGATGGTCATCAGCGCCATGCCACGCGACTGGCGAATGCTGGCGATCCGGTGGCGCACGCTCAGCGCATCGTCGACGCCTATAGGCCGCACATAGATATACTCCTGCTCGCCATGCAGCACCTGCGAGTGTTCAGTATCGAGTCCCGCCTCGGTAAAGGAGACGATATACCGTGTCACGAAGGTCGGCGGCGCGGGAATCGCGGCGAATCCGGCAGCGCGGGCGGCAGCGTCATCGCGGTAAACGGGCGACTCGTCGGCGATGGCGTCGGCAAATCGCCTCACCTCGTCGACACTGACCGTTTCCGTCTGCGGCTGCGTCTCGTGCCCCACCAGATTTGGATCGAGCGGCATGATATAACTCCTTCGAATATTATAGTTGTAGTTAGCCGAACCACTCACTATGGCTGGTGGCTGTTCCGCCACCAGAGCAGATTCCCGACGCACAGACATACCACAATCACGAGATACCCAGGGATTCTCGACATCCATTGGCCGGTCATCACGTTGTGGGAGATGTCAACCGCGAGGGCCACAAGCAGGATACCCTCGAACATCAAGGTGCATCCTACCGGCGAGACACTGAACCGGGTATCCCTCACGCGCCGATCTGGGCTGCGCCACGTACGTATATGCCGAGGGAGCAGAGGAATATTCAGCCAGACGTGTGTCACCTGTGCGCCCCGTGCGCCCTGGAAGCGCCGCCTGCGCACAAGCCGACGTCGGTGTGGTGGGCGCTGTGCAGCCATAGATGGCTCCTCTCCCTTCTTCCCTACGCAGTACACGCCATCCAAGCGGTGACAGAGTATTTGTCTTCCTCTAGGGAACTGCGACTGTAATACTACGTGCATCGCCTGACAACACGTGACTGTTGAATAGATCAACGGTGCATCTGGCAACCCCACGGAAATCTTCGCGGAAATAGCTTCACCTTGCTGCACAGCGTAACATATGCTTGGTTCCACAACGCCGTAGCCAGTGAACGTGCCGCATCGTCTCTACCACATTTGTCGTAGAACTGGTCAGGCGCATGCGATGGGAGGATCCCGCATCATGGCTCTCTCTGTCAAGGCAATAGGACGACACTGGCTCTCGCGCGAGGGCCTCACCAGTGGCACTGGACTCATCGCGCTGGTAGCGGCCATCAAGCTGCTGGCACACCTGATAGTGGCTGGAAACTTTGGCTACTTTCGCGACGAGCTGTATTACATCGACTCTGGAGGACACGTGCAGACAGGCTACGTCGACTTTGTGCCATTCATCGCGTGGCTGGCGGGCATCTTGCGCATCGTCGGCGACAACCTGATCGTGCTACACGTCATCAGCGCGCTCGCGGGAACGGCGCTGGTGGTGGTGACAGGGTTGATGGCGCGTGAGATGGGCGGCGACCGCATCGCGCAGGGTCTGGCGGCGCTGGGCACGGCAGTGATGGTCACCTTTCTGGCGAGTGGCTCGCTCTTTACGATGGATGTCTTCGACGAGCTGTGGTGGGGGCTGGCGGCATATGTCTTCATCCTGCTGGTCAGCCGACAGAATCCGAGGCTCTGGCTGCTCTTTGGCTTGATCGCGGGCATTGGCATCTTCACCAAACTGACGATGCTTTTCTTCGGCTTCGGGCTGGTCGTGGGCATCTTGCTGACTCCGCGACGCACCGATTTCCGCACGCGCTGGCCCTGGCTTGGCGGCGGCATCGCCTTCGCGTTTCTCGTGCCCTGGATCATCTGGGAATCCATCAATGGCTGGTCCACGGCCGAGTTCTGGCGGCACTATGGCGGATTCGAGTCTGGTTCGCCGCTGGACTTCTTCATCAGCCAGCTTTTTACCATGAACCTGTTCAACCTGCCACTGGTCATCGCCGGGTTTATCTTCTACTTTCGCCGCCAACAGGGCAGGCCATATCGCGCGCTTGGCTGGCTGTATGTCGTCCTCTACGTCATCTTCACACTGACACGCGCCAAGTCCTATTTTCTCTCGCCCGCCTATCCGATTCTCTTCGCGGGCGGGGCCATCGTGTTGGCCCAGGCATTTGCTCGCCGTTCAGTGCGGCGCTACATCGGCGTCGCCTATGGGGTACTGCTCTTCGCGAGCGGCGTCTTCTTTGGGCTCGGCGTCATGCCGGCACTCAACGCGCAGACCTACGGTCGCTATTATGGGTGGGTTGGCGCGTTATCCGGCGCCAACCAGACCGTAACGGGCAAACAGGTGTATCCGCAGATCCTGGGCGACCGGCTCGGCTGGGACACCATGACCGCCACTGTTGCGCGCGTCTACGGCAGCCTTCCCCCTGATCAGCGCGCGCAGGCATGCATCCTGACGATCAACTACGGCGAGGCGGCCGCGCTCAACTTCTTTGGCCCGAAGTACCGGTTGCCACCTGCCATCAGCGGGCACAACAACTACTTTCTCTGGGGTCCGGGCGCTTGCAGCGGCAAAGTGCTGATTACCGTCGGCTACGATCAGGCCGACTTGTTGAAGAGCTTCGCCAGCGTCCAACAGGTGGCGACCATCATGTGCCAGGATTGCCAGCCCGAAGAAAACAATCTTCCAGTCTATCTCGCCACGCAGCCGAGCGCCTCGCCCGTCAACGCCTGGAAAACGGTGAAACACTTCAACTGAACAGTACGGCAACGTGCTCCGCCCTCTTTACAGCAGCGTTACACTACGGAAAGCAGACGTCCACTGTGTTCCTGCCGTCGAGTTTCAGGGAGGGTATCGTGATTACAGCATCGGCATCCCGCGAGCAAGGAACCATCCAGCGGATCATTCTGGCGATTGTCCGGCAGATCTTCAGCATCGTCGTCGCGCTCTCGGTGCTGGCCATGCTACTCTTCGCGCTGAATCAGCAGCATCTCAGCGACCAGCTTCAACTTGGCGTGAGCTATGTTGTCTACATCTGCGTCGGGCTGATTGTCTCCATTGTGGGCGTGATCGTCTTCGAGCTGATTGAGATCGCGCACATCAAGGCGCAGCGAGCGCGCTGGGCGCACTTCCGCAAACAACTGCACACCCTTGCCGAGAAAAGTCCCGAACTGCTCGTGCTCTTCGAGTTAACCCAGGATATGCAGAAAGCATCGGAGCGCAGGTCGTCCCGCCAGAGCATGCTGCAGAACTTTATCTTTTTCGCGTTGGGTGTGGCAACGCCGGTTCTGCTGCAGCAAATAAACCCGCGCTAACGGCGAACCAGGCGAACCGACGAGGCACGCGAATGCGCCCTTCGGAGCGCTCCACGTGGTATACTGAGAGACGGTTCTCCACTTCCTCATAGTATGTGGAGGAGGAGGGCTACAGGGGGGTCGCGCTGGCGGCCGCCCTTAATGCTGTGCGCGAGACGGGCATTTGAGGCGCTGATATCAGGAGACTGCCGTGAAATTGATCGTGGGATTGGGCAATCCTGGTCTGCGCTATGCTCGCACGCGGCACAACGTTGGATTCGATACGGTGGACGTGATCGCCGCTCGTCAGGGGTGGCGCTTCGACGCGAAACGAAGTCGCTCGCTGCTGGCCAGTGGCGTCATCGGCGACGAAAAGGTTCTGCTGGCCAAGCCGCAGACGTATATGAACGATAGCGGCGTTGCCGTAAGTGATCTTGTGCATTTCTACAAACTCAACCCGGCTCACGACCTGCTGGTGATATGTGACGATCTCGATCTTCCGCTGGCGCGCATTCGTCTGCGCACAAGGGGCGCTGCTGGAGGCCAGCATGGGTTGGAGTCCACCATTCGGCACCTTGCTACAACCGCGTTCGCGCGCATCAAAATAGGCATCGGACGACCGCAGCATGGGCGGGATGAGAACGTCGATTTCCTGCTCAGCCCGCCGCGTGGCGACGAACGTATCGCC
>DAHUXT010000248.1 GCA_027307065.1 Ktedonobacteria bacterium | reverse complement strand
AGGTACGTGCGGATAGCGCCCTTTGTGCCGCCGACGATCTCATTGGCCACGGCATGCGCCGCCAACCGTCCGCAGAGCAGCGCCGGATAGATGCCTCCGCCAGTCGCCGCGCCACAGAGGCCTGCCGCGTCGCCCAGCAGCAGCGCTCGCGCGCGCTCGTCATCGCGATAGACGCGCTTGAGGCGGCCGCCGATGGGAATGACACCGCCTTTACGCTGCACCAGCGTCATCTGGCTCAGGTCGGCGATATGCCCGAAGAGCGACTGCGCCAGCTGCAGCGTCTCGCCCGGCTTGAACGCGCGCGAATGGCCGGCGACACCCAGCGCGGCGATGTCGCCATGCGGCGCCAGCCAGACACAATACCCGGGAGCCAGTTCGTGGTCCATCACCAGATAAAAGGTCTCGCGGCTGAGCGTGACGCCGTCCACCAGCCACTCGGCCCCCGCCAGAAACCGGGCGTTCTGGTCGAGTCCGGTGCGCTTTGCCACCTGCGAGTGCGCGCCATCGGCGCCGATGATGATCTGCGCGTACTCGGTATGAGTGGTAGGTGCGCCGTCGGCACTGGTCGTGTAGGTGACGCGCATGCGCCCGTCGGATTCGCGGATCGTGTCGGCAAAGATCGCTCCGGAGCGTATCGTCGCGCCGTGGTCCTGCGCTGCCTCGGCCATCCACTGGAGCATCCCGGTGACGTCGGCCATGTAGAAGCGCCAGACGTCCGAGCCGACCGATATCGAGGGATGCCCCGGCGCGCGAATCTCGATGCGCCGCACCGAGTTCATCAGGTAGCGCTGCGGCACATCGATCAGGTCGAGCACATCGCTAAACAGCACTCCTGTCGTGCGCACCACACCACCCACCACCGGATCGCGCTCCAGCACCAGCACCCGCATGCCACGCGCTGCCGCGCCACTGGCGAACGCCAGCCCGCCGAAGCTGGCACCGACGACGATGGCATCCCAGGACGCATTCTCCGTATGAAGCGACGACTGTGGCATAGCGAGGATCCTTTCTGGCGTGGCAATGCGAGCGCTGGCCTTTCTTATTGTTGGCCCAAGCTCGCGCATTTGGCAAGACAGCCCCGGCAAGCCAGCCGAGAAGCCCGACTTGACATGTGCTATCTATTTCGATAGACTTCTAATTAGATATGTGCCAACATTGATAGACGCCGACGGAGAAGTGCGAGGATACCGATGCAAACGCGTAACGACGAGCGCGGCGCCACAGAGTCGCCCCCAATGGATGACCTGCAGACGCTGCTGGTCTACCTCAAGACACTGGCGGATCAGACGCGCCTGCGCATTCTGGGACTGCTGGCGAACGAGCGGCGTAGCGTGGACGAGCTGGCAACATTGCTCGGACTCAAGCCCTCGACGGTGTCGTGGCATCTGGCGCGACTGAAAGAGATCGGCCTGGTGGAGATGCGCGCGCAGGGCAACACGCACATCTACCGGATGAACAGCAAGGGGCTTGGACGCATCAACAAGCTACTGGCCGCGCCGGAGCGTGTGGTGGTGATTGGTGATGCCGACGCCGGCGCGTGGGAGCGCAAGGTGCTGCGTGACTTTGTCGAGGATGGACGGCTCAGCGGCATTCCCGCCTATCGCAAGAAGCGACAGATCATTCTGCGCTGGCTGGCGACGCAGTTCGAGGTCGGTCGTAGCTATCCCGAAAAAGAGGTGAACGAGATCATCCAGCGTCACCATCCCGACGCCGCGACACTTCGCCGCGAGCTCATCGGCGAGAAGCTGATGGCCCGCGAAAATGGCCGGTACTGGCGCATCTCGCCCGCCACACCCATGACCGCGGAGGCTGGCGCGTGAATCCGTCCGTTGCCCGCGCGGCGCTGAGCAGCGCTGATGCGGTGGTCGTTCATATCGGCGGCAAGGCGGGTCGGCTGGGGGAGGCGATCATCGGAACCGCCTTCGTCGAGGGCACGCTACGGACGCTCACGGCTACCGGCAGGCGGCATACACCGGTGACGGTGATCGCAGATACATCTATCGCCGAGTTGGTGCCGGCGGCAACGTATCGCGCGCGCTACTGGCCGGAGATCGCGGTAGTGGCAGCCACCTTCGGCGATGTGGAGCGCTCAGGCGCCGCCAGTTTTGCCAGCCCTTCGGCGCGCAGCGTCCTCGTCCTCGAGTTCCACGGCGAGCACGATGGGCCGCCCGCGCTCGACATCGCGACACACGCGAACCGTCGGATCACAACACTGGCCAGCCTGAATCGCCAGGCGCTGAGAGACTATGCGCGCTATGGGCAAGAGCAGCGCTATGCCACGTTCTTTCGCGATCTGTTTCTGCTGCCGGGCGGGAGCCTCGACGGCGCCAACATCCAGCCGCGCATCGACATCACCGCCGCCGACGACGCCCGTTATCCGGCGCTGGCGCATGCCTTCGGGCTGGACACAGAGGCGCTGCTGATCGTCTGTTTTTTCCAGTCGGTCGTCGCGGCGAAAGTCTACGAACGCTGGGAGGAGACGATGGCGCTGATCTCCGCGCACGTGGCCAGGCGGTTTCCCGGCAAGCAGGTGAACTATTTCGTCGCCTGTGGGCCAGATACCACGCAGCCCGTCCACCAGGACGATCTCGCCGCGATCCTCAGCGGATTCACCGGCAGCGCGGGCAATTCGCGGGTGATCGTAGCCGCCACGCCGTCGCTGCTCGATCTCGCCGTCATCTCGCGGCATGCGACCCTCGCGCTCTCCAACGACACTGGCCCCGGACATCTCGTGGGCGCATTGGGCATTCCCACTATTACGCCGTTTCTGCCGGGGACACTTTATTCGCAGCAGGTATGGGCGTCGTCACGCTGGCACCGCGGCGTCACCGTCTCCCCCAGCCCCTACACCTTCGAGCAGCTCAAGGCCGAGGTATTCGCGGGCCGTAACGACATCATCAACACGATTGATCCGGCGGCGCTGGCTGCCGAGGCGATTCGTTTCCTTTGAGACGACACCGAGATGACACCCGCCGCTCTCTTTTGCCGTAGATTATGATAGCTGTGGATGGGGTCTTGTAGTGAGAAATCCCACACGCAAAGGAGAACGACTGTGCACGTGTCGCATCTCGACACCGGAATACTGCTCGCCATCATCCCGCTGGCGCTCATCGACCTGGGAATGGTCATTTATTGCATCGTCGATCTTTTCAAGCCGGATCGGCGCGTCAAAGGCAATAATAAGCTGATCTGGCTGCTGGTAATCTTGCTAGTGAGCACGCTTGGCTGGCTCATCTATCTGCTGGCCGGGCGCGAGGAGTAGCGGTTATGGCGAGCGCAATCTCATGCAGGGACCTCACCAAGCGCTACGGCGATGTGCTGGCGCTCGATCATCTGACGCTCGACGTGCCATCTGGCTCGATCTTCGGCTTTCTCGGCCCTAATGGCGCGGGCAAAACGACCGCACTGCGCCTGTTCACCGGCCTTGCGTTCCCGGATGGTGGCAGCGCGACGGTGGCCGGAATCGACGTTGCCGCAGATGATGTCACGCTGCGCAGGCGCTACAGCTTCCTCGATCAGTCGCCGCAATACTACGGCTGGATGCGCGGTCAGGAGCTGCTGCAGTTCGTCGGCGAACTGTTCGGGCTGCGTGGCGCAACACTGCGCGGTCGGGTAGATGAGGTGCTGGCGTTGACCGGACTGACCGAAGGGGCCAAACGGCGAATCGGCGGATACTCCGGCGGAATGCGGCAGCGGCTGGGACTGGCGCAGGCGCTCATCAACCAGCCAGAGGTATTGTTCCTCGATGAGCCAGTGAGCGCACTCGATCCAGAGGGACGACACGACATTCTCGATGTCATCGCTGGTCTGCGTGGCACAGCGACCGTCTTCATGTCGTCGCACGTGCTGGCCGATATCGAGCGCGTCTGCGATGCCGTCGCCATCATCGACCGGGGCAGGCTGATCGTTGCCTCGACGGTGGCGGAGCTTCAGGATCGCTACGCGCAGCCTATCTTCACCTTTGAGCCGGAGCCTGACCAGGAGGCGCAGGTGGGGCAGCTCATCACGGCGCTGCGCGAAGCCAGCTGGGCGGGCGAGGTCGTGCATGAGCATGGAATTGTCCGGGTGCTGGCGCGTGACACCGCGCAGGCCAGCGGCGAGATTCTGGGGATGTTGGCGGCGCACCATGTGGCGGTGCAGCGATTCGAGCGCGGGCGACCCAGCCTGGAAGACATCTTCCTGCGACTGGTAGGTTCCGGGCACGCAGAAAGCACGCAGGTAGATTGATGGAAGGGTTCAGCGTCTTTCTCCGCAAAGAACTGCGCGAGGCGGTGCGCAGCAACCGGCTGCTGGTGGTCGTCGCGGTCTTTGTGGTGCTGGGCATCATCTCGCCATTGACGGCGAAGTACACTCCGGAACTGCTGAAAGCGATTGGCACCGGTCAGCCGGGCGTTCAGATCACTTTCCCGACGCCGACGGTTGCCGACTCAATCGCGCAGTTTCTCAAGAATGTTGCCGGGACGGGCATCTTCATCGCCCTGCTGCTGCCGATGGGCATGGTCGCGCGCGAAAAGGAGCGCGGAACAGCGGCGTTTGTGTTGACCAAACCGATCTCGCGGGCGGCGTTTCTGGCGGCGAAGCTGGTCGCATTGCTGGCGCTGCTTGGAGCTGGCGTAGCGCTCGCGGCACTTGTCACCTATATCTACACCGCCATTCTATTCGAGCCGATGACGGTCGGCGGATTCATCGGGTGCAGTCTGCTGGTGCTGCTCTCGCTGGTTGTCTACGGATTGCTGACGTTCCTTGGCAGCACACTGGTCCGCTCGCAACTGGCAGCGGTGGGCGTGGGCCTGGCGGCCTGGGTGCTGATCTCGTTGGTCGGCATCAATCCTACGGCAGCGCAATATACTCCGGCGGGTCTGCTAGCGCCAGCCAGCGCGCTCGCGCGGGGAGTCGCGCCCGATCACCTGCTGCTGTCGGTCATCGCCAACATCGTGTTGTGCGTCATCCTGGCAGCTGCGGCCTGGCTCGTGTTTCGCCGCCAGGAACTCGCCGGAGCCGTGGAATGACGGAGTAGCGCGGCTGGTTCACGCATTGTCGCGCAGACACGCCTCGATAGCGGCGATGGCCTGCGATGTCTCGCGGAAGAGGATACCGTGGATGCCCAGGTCGTTGGCGGCGGTGACGCAGACCTCGGCGTCGTCGAGAAAGATCATCTCCGCTGGCCGCACACCCATGCGCTCGCAGGTCATCTCGTAGATACGAGGATCGGGTTTGGCGATGCCCACCTCGTGCGAATAGATGATCGGGTCGGCCATCTGCTCGAACTGGTAGAGCGCCTGTTCGCGCTCGCGCGCGCCGACAAAGCTATTGCTGATGATGCCAGTCTGGTAGCGTGGGCGCAGCCCCCGGAAGTAGTCGGCCAACTCGACGTTGAGCGTGCCGAGATACTCGCGCCACAGGTCGGCCATATAGGCGTCCGCTTCCTCCTGGCTCAGCTCGCCCAGTTCAGAGAGGCCACGGACCACGTCC
>DAHUXT010000247.1 GCA_027307065.1 Ktedonobacteria bacterium | reverse complement strand
GGCCCGTCGCGCGACGGCTCATATTCCCGGCATGCCGGGGAGCGAGCGACGTGTCGCCGCCAACGATGTTTCGTTTATCGCTGCTACCGTCGTTCCATCTTCGCCTGCTCTAGAGGAGACGCGCGCCATGTACAGAGGTCAGTCGGGTCAGTGGTCCTGGTTGCTGCACCGCGTGACAGGTCTGGCAATCTTGCTCTTTTTGCTGGTCCACATCGTGGATATCACGCTCATTGGCTTTGGCCCAACCATCTATAACGATGCCATCAGCATCTTCAGCCTCTGGCCCATACGCCTCGTCTCGCTCGCGTTGATTGGCGCGGTGCTTTTTCACGCATTCAACGGCATCCGCATCATTTTGATTGACTTCTGGGCGGCGGGCTACAAGTATCAAAGTCAGATGTTCTATGTCGTGCTGGCCGTCACGATTCTCTGCTTCCTGCCGATGGCGTACTTCGTCGTCGCACCGATCTTTGGCATCTGCCCACAAGGGTCGTGTTCCATGACGGCGATGTAAGTTGTCGAGGATTGAGAGGAGCATTCACATGGCGGCGCCAGTCAAAGAGGGCCAAAAGATTACGTCGTACGGGGCATCAGCCCGGCCCACGGGAGGCACAGGTTTCGAAACCTTTTCCTGGTGGTTTTTTCGTGTCAGCGGCGTTGCGCTGGTATTTCTGGCTATCATCCACCTCTTCCTCATGCATGTCAGCACTGATGTCTCTGAAACGGTGTATGACTTTGTCGCGAAACGCTATGACAATCCGTTCTGGCGTGGCTATGACCTGCTGCTCTTGACGTTAGCGCTGTTCCACGGACTGAACGGTCTGCGTATCGTCTGCGACGACTATATCAGTTCGCGTGGCTGGCGGGTCGCGATCGTTTCAGGCATTTTCGTCATTGCCATCAGCTTCTGGCTGCTCGGCATGATGACGATCATCACGTTTCACCGTAACATAAACGTCGCGCAATCCATCCTTGGCATGCTGGGGCACTAACCGCTAACGCCGTAGCCGCGGCAGGAGTCTTTCTATGATCTATCACAAGTTCGATGTCGTGATTGTTGGTGCTGGTGGCGCGGGCCTGATGTCGGCGATGCAGCTCGCGCAGGGCGCCAGTATCGCGGTGGTCAGCAAACTCTATCCGACGCGCTCACATACGGGCGCGGCGCAGGGTGGCGTGGCCGCGGCGCTCGGCAATCTGGAAGAAGACCACTGGAAGTGGCACATGTTCGACACCGTCAAAGGTGGCGACTATCTGGTGGACCAGGATGCTGGGGAGGTGCTGGCGCGCGAGGCCATCGACGCGGTCTATGACCTCGAACATTGGGGTTTGCCGTTCAACCGTACCCCCGATGGCAAGATTGACCAGCGCCGCTTTGGTGGCCACAGTCGCAACTTTGGCGAAGGTCCGGTGCGCCGCTCGTGTTATGCTGCCGACCGCACTGGCCACATGATTTTACAGACCATGTATCAGCAGTCGGTGAAGAATCAGGTGCAGTTCTTCAACGAATATATGATGATCGATCTGCTCATCAATGACGGGCAGGCCTGTGGTATTGTGGCACTCTGTCTGCGCGACGGCACGATTCATACGTTCCATGGCAAGACGATTGTGCTGGCGACCGGCGGCTATGGGCGCGCCTGGCGCATCACCAGCAACGCGCTGGCCTGCACTGGCGATGGCATGGCGGTGGCCTATCGGCGCGGCGTCCCGCTCGAAGACATGGAGATGTATCAGTTCCATCCAACAGGACTGTATAAGATTGGCATTCTGCTCTCCGAGGCTGCGCGTGGCGAGGGCGCCTATCTCCTGAATAATGAAGGCGAGCGCTTCTGCATCCGCTATGCGCCTACCATGCAGGAACTGGCGCCGCGCGATATGGTCTCGCGCTTCATCGTTCAGGAAATTGCCGAAGGTCGAGGCATCAACGGCAAGGATTACGTCTACCTCTCGGTTGCCCATCTCGGCAAAGAGCAGATCGACGCCAAACTGCCGGATATCACCGATTTCGCCCGCAACTATCTCGGTGTCGAGCCCTATTATGAGCCGGTGCCGATTCAGCCGACGGCTCATTATGCCATGGGTGGCATTCCTACCGATGTCGAGGGGCGTGTGGTGATGGACGAGCAGAATACCGTGCTACCTGGTCTCTACGCGGCGGGCGAGGTCGCGTGTGTCTCGGTGCACGGCGCCAACCGCCTGGGGACGAATTCGCTGGTGGACCTCATCGTCTTTGGCCGACGTGCTGGCAAGCATATCGGCGCCAAGTGGCTGCCTGAGTCGGATTTCGCGCCGCTGCCGAGCGATCCCGATGCCGCCGCGACCGAGATGGTCGAGGGGCTGCTGAGCCGCACGACCGGCGAGACCCAGGAAAGTATTCGCGCCGAGCTGCGCGATATGATGATGGAGTACGTCGGCGTCGTGCGTAACGACGAGCGCCTCCAAACAGCGACCACGAAGCTGGTCGAGTTGAAAGAGCGCTTCAAGTCGATCCGGCTGATGGACCGTACACGCACCTTCAACACGGAGTTGATGGAGGTGATCGAGCTGGGCAATCTGATCGAGTGTTCAGAGGCCACCATCGCCGGAGCCCTGGCTCGCAAGGAGAGCCGCGGCGCACACTATCGCACCGACTTCGAAAAGCGTGACGATGTCAACTTCCTGAGCCACACGCTGGCGTATCGGTCCGAGACACCGGGTGCGCCAGACCTGCGCTATAAGCCGGTGGTCATCACGGAGTTCCAGCCGAAAGAGCGCAAATATTAGGCGTGTCCAAGTAAATATTAGGCGTGTCCAAGTTAAGATAGAGACCCGACAGCATTAGAGAAGAGGTCTGGCGATGGCTGCCACGAATGGAACCCGCAGCGTGCAGGTGAAGATCAAGCGCTTCCAGCCGGGCGAGAAACCGGAGCCGTACTGGCAGGAGTTTCGCGTTCAAGTGGAGGGCAATGATCGCCTGCTCGATACCCTGAACAAAATCAAGTGGGAGCAGGATGGAACGCTGACCTATCGCCGGTCTTGCGCGCATGGGGTCTGCGGCTCAGATGCGATGCGGGTGAACGGCCGCAATCGGCTGGCGTGCAAGCTGCTGATGCAGGACCTTGGCTCGCGCATCTCGGTGGAACCGATGCTGGGATTTCCGGTGATTCGCGATCTCGTTGTGGATATGGATCCCTTCTTCGCCAAGTACGAGAAGGTCAAGCCCTATCTGATCAACAATGAGCCGCTGCCGCGCACGGAGCGGCTGCAGTCGGCGGAACAGCGCGAGCGGTACGACGAAACCACCAAGTGCATCCTCTGCGGGGCATGTACTGGTTCGTGTCCGTCGGTCTGGGCCAATGCTGAGTGGGTCGGACCAGCGTCCATTGTCAACGCGCACCGATTCATCTTTGATAGCCGTGACCGTGGCGGCGCCGAGCGGCTACAGATCTTGAGCGATCGCACCGGAGTATGGCGCTGCCGTACGATCTTCAACTGCACCGAGGCGTGTCCACGCGGCATCCACGTCACCGACGCGATCGAAGAGGTCAAGCGCGCGATTCTCTACGGCTCGACCGAGGGCGACTAACCTTTGCCGGAGCCAGGTAATGCCGTTGCGTGAGGTGGGGACGCGTGCAGCAATACGCGCGTCCCTTTCTCATGCGCGTTTCGTGTGCGTGGGTCGCGTTGTGCTGTCTGGCACGCTTCTTGTGGGCCAGCAGTGCGATCGTGGCCGTGGGAAGAATGGGTGAACGTGGCGGAACGCTACGCATTCCGGCGTAGAATCAAACGCGGCTGGCGTGTCAGCCACGCCAGCGGGGATAATGACGGGCTATCACAGCGCACTTCGCCGTTGTGATTTGCTGTTCTGTGGGCTGTATGGGCGGGGAGAAAAGGCGACGAAGCGTGGAAATTTCGGTTCTCATTCCGGTTTATAACGAGAAGAACACCATACTCGAGGTGGTACGGCGAGTGCAGGAGCAGCCGTTCGAGAAAGAGATTGTGATCGTCGACGACTGTTCCACCGATGGCACGCGCAAGCTGCTCCAGGAGACTGACTGGCCGTCTAATGTGAAGCTGCTCTATCACGACAAAAATATGGGCAAGGGCGCTGGCATTCGTACTGGAGTCCAAGCGGCGACCAAGGACATCGTTATCATCCAGGATGCCGATCTCGAATATAACCCCAGTGATTTTGGCGCGGTGCTTCGGCCGATTCTGGATGGCGTGGCAGACGTTGTGTATGGATCACGTTTTCTTGGTACTCATCGCTCGTTCATGCTGCATCACTACCTCGGCAACAAGCTGCTGACCCTCATCACCAATGTGCTCTATAACAATATCCTTACCGATATGGAGACAGGGTATAAAGCATTTCGCGCCCCAATTATCAAGGAGGTGCGCATTCGGAGCAACCGGTTCGATTTCGAGCCGGAAATAACCGCGAAGGTTTTGAAGAAGGGCTATCGCATCTACGAGGTGCCAATATACTACGCCGGGCGCGACTATTCTGAGGGTAAGAAAATCACCTGGCGCGATGGCTTCGCGGCGATGTGGGCGCTCATTCGTTTCCGCTTCTCAAACTGAGTGGTCGTCGCGAAATGAGCGCTCCATGGTCACTCGACGCGAGTGGAGTGATGTCTTGGAAAACACGTAGCATACAGGGTTGACGCTGCCTGGAAGTCGTGATATACTGAGGGGGTGCCTTACGAAAGCCGACGATGGTTCTCTGAGGCACATTTCATCGCCACCCGTGAATATGCACGGGCATCGCATGGCAAAACGCACCTGAACAACCGCATATTGTGATGTGGAAGCGACAACCGTCGTAGGATGTTCGCGCGTCAATCCGTCTGCCGAGTGCGGAGCGCGAAACGAGTGCGAAACGTTGTCGGAAGTTTTCTCATATTTGCCGATGCGAGTAGCGCTCTTGTCCTGAGAGCGTGTCGCAATTGATTTGAGAACAAAGCACCAGCAAGGCAGTGGATTTATTGCCAAGCGGGAGAAGGTGCAGGGTGGATGCCTAGGGGCCAGGAGCCGAAGAAGGACGCGGAGCGCGGCGAAACGTGGTTGGGGAGCTGCACGCGAGCGAAGAGCCAACCGAATCCGAATGGGGCAACCCCTCGTCCGGGAAGGGACGAGACCACCGCGCAGTGATGTCGGCGGTGGGGGGCACCGGGGGAACTGAAACATCTCAGTACCCCGAGGAAGCGGAATCAAGAGGAGCAGTTCGTCTTCGGGCGGATTGCTCCCTCATCTGGGTGAGGAGCCTGGATGAGGAGAGGCCCGTAGTAGTGGCGAGCGAACCGGGCTGGCGCCCAAACCGGCGGAGTTGGTGTAAGAGCCAGCGTTGTCGGGGTTGAGAGGGCAGTGGCAGGACTTGCGCAAGTGAGTCCACAGCAGCGGAGTGAGCGTGACGCGAAGGGTCTGGGAAGGCCCACCGGAGCGGGTGAGAGTCCCGTAGCGGCAGCGCGCACAGGGCTGTTGGGCACTGTACCTGAGTA
>DAHUXT010000246.1 GCA_027307065.1 Ktedonobacteria bacterium | reverse complement strand
TAGGGGGAGAGGTCTGCCCGGCGGAAACGCAAAGACCGGCGAGGTGAGATGCCCCGCCGGCCCATGCGCATCATCGATTGCTGTTACATCAGGTCTTTCATCAGGGCGTCCAGCGCATCGCGCGAGGGGCGCACCGTATCCTCAGGCAGCCGCGCCAATGGCGCCTCAGGCAGACGTTCCAACTCGGAGAGCGACTGGCGCTCCTCGTTGATGTAGATCAGCCCGGTGATGAACTCCTGCTTGAGCTTGGCCTCTTCCAGCAGGCGCAGCGCCGCCATGCGATCGCGCGGATCGTGGTTGCTGTCGAGCTTCTTCAGATGGATGACAGCGCCATCGTGCATCGTCACATCGGCGCTCTGGCCCTCTTCATAGTCCACAGTGATCTCATTGCGGACCGGGATGAAACTGAAGTCAGAGACGACCTCTTCGTGCGACTTGCCCCAGGCGTAGCTCTTGGTCGAGTCTTCGTGGTCGTTGAACGAGACACACGGGCTGATGATATCGAGCACCGCCGTGCCACGATGGCTGAGCGCCGCCTTGAGCAGCGTCTCAACCTGCCGTGGATCGCCCGCGAACGAGCGCGCCACGAAGCCACAGTCGGCGACGAGCGCCTCCATGCAGACGTCGATCGGCGGCAACTCATTGAGTCCGGCATACTTGAGTTGCTGGCCCTCATCCGCCGTCGCCGAGAACTGACCCTTCGTCAACCCATAGACGCCGTTGTTCTCGACGATGTAGACGACCGGGACATTGCGGCGCACCATGTGGATGTACTGGCCGATGCCGATGCTGCCGGTGTCGCCGTCGCCACTGATGCCAATCGCCTTCAGCGTATGGTTCGCCAGCAGCGCGCCCGTGGCCATCGACGGCATGCGCCCATGCAGGCCGTTGAAGCCGTGCGACTGGTTGAGGAAATAGGCGGGCGTCTTGCTGGAGCAGCCGATGCCACTGAGCTTGATCAGTTGCGTGGGCTGAATCGAAAGATCATAGGCGACCGAGATAATACGTGCCGAGATCGAGTCGTGGCCGCAGCCTTTGCACAGCGTCGATGCCCGACCCTTGTAGTCGTTACGTGTCAGGCCGATCAGGTTCGTACCCTGGGCCGGAGGTTCCTGGATTGCCATCGTTTATCGCTCCTGCTCGAGAATGGATTGTGCGATCCAGCGGCCGGTCAGTGGCAGACCGTCGCACTGGTTCACCGACGTGAGATGCGCGGCATACGCGGGCGCCTCGGTCTGGAGGATCTTCGCCATTTGCGCCTCGAAGTTGTTCTCCACAACGTAGTGTCGCGGATACTTCGCCAAGAAGTGCTGAAACTCAGCCGTGGTCGGCAGAGCGCGCAGCCGCAGATAGCTCGTCTGGATGCCCCGGCTTGCCAGCATGCTCCGCGCTTCGGCAATGGCCGAGTCATTCGAGCCATACGAAATGATGCCGACCTCCGCGCCAGGCACTTCGTCGAGCACCGGCGCTGGCACCAACGTGCGCGCATGTTCAAGTTTCTTATGCAGCCGCGCCAGATTTGCCTGCCACTCATCGGCGCGCTCAGTGTACTGCGCCTCGGCGTTGTGGCCGCTGCCACGGGTGAAATACGCCGCCAGCGGGCTATCGGTGCCCGGTATGGTGCGATAGGGGATACCATCGCCGTCAACATCCTCGTAGCGGTGGAATCCGCCCAGCTTGGCGAGTTCTTCGGCGCTCAGCACCTTGCCGCGATCCATCGGCTTATCAGGGTACGTGAATGGCTGGCTCATCCAGAGGTTCATGCCCAGGTCGAGATCGCTCAGCACAAAGACCGGCGTCTGCAGACGCTCGGCCAGATCGAACGAACGCCAGCCGAACTCGAAACATTCTTCCATGTTCGCCGGGAAGAGAATGTCATGGCGCGTATCACCGTGGCCAAGGTAATAGACCATCAGCACGTCGCCTTGCGCGGTGCGCGTTGGCAGCCCAGTGCTTGGCCCCATCCGCTGTATATCCCAGATGACGGCGGGTACTTCGGCAAATTGGGCGTAGCCGGCATACTCGGTCATCAGCGACAAGCCAGGGCCAGATGTCGAGGTCATCGCCCGCGCGCCAGCCCAACCCGCGCCCACCACCATGCCGAGCGCGGCAATCTCGTCCTCCGCCTGTACGATGGCGTAGGTGCGCTCGCCGGTCTTTTCGTCGGCACGCAGCAACTTCGCGTAGTCGCCCAGGGCGTCTACCAAACTGGTCGATGGCGTAATCGGATACCACGCAGCGACGGTAAATCCTCCAAAGACGGCGCCCATCGCGCCCGCTTCGTTGCCGTTGATGAGAATCTTGCCAGCCGTCTTGTTCGACCGCTCCACCTTGAATGGATCAGTCTTCGTAATGTTCGCCCTGGTGTACTCGATGGCCGCCTTGACGACGCCGAAGTTGAGATCGACCGCCTTGCGCTTGCCGCCGAAGTGCTGCATCAGCGCCGCCTCGATCTCATCCACGTCGATTCCCAGCAACTCGACCAGCGCGCCGACATACGCCATGTTGGCCACATACGGGCGCAGGTCCGCGTTCGCGCCAGAGTCCTTCGCCATCTGCTGGACCGGAATGGAGTAATACGAGAGGTCGCTGCGATCTTCGGCCAGCTTCCACTCGCTCGGCACGATGACCATACCGCCAGGCGCCACCTTGGAGATATCCTCGGCGGCGGTACTGCGGTTCATCGCCACCAGCACCTCGCAGGTATCGCGGCGGCCAACATAGCCGTCGGCGCTCAGGCGGATCTGAAACCAGGTTGGCAGTCCCTGAATATTCGAAGGAAAGAGATTCTTTGCAGTGACCGGAATACCCATTTTGAAGAGCGCTCGGAGAAGACAATTGTTCGCGGTCTGGCTGCCCGACCCATTGATGGTCGCCGCCACGATCACAAAGTTGTTTACCCCTGACGGGCTATCTTCAATATCAGTGACTTGCGGGCCACTTCGCACGCTAGTTGTATTCATCAGCGAGACTGCCTTTCTGCCTTTCTTGCTCGTATCCGACCATTGCGATTCCGAGAGTGCTCACGCTCATACGCTACAACTCACGCCCGGCTACACCTGCGGCGCATCGTTTCGTGAAGAGCGCAATGAAGATAATTACGCGCTTGCCGCCCGTTCATTGCTGAGCCGCATGTCCAGCGGCGAGCCCATGTTCCCCCACCATGTGACCACGGCGAGGGGAGCGCCTGATGCCGCCTGAAGATCACCACGGCAGCACGGCGCGACATGCCGACTTACCCTATTATATCGCGTCATGGACAATAACTTCTGTTCAGTTTGTCCTAGCAATATCTCATATCCATCTCAGCGCCACCGCAAAAGCAATCCGTCTGGGATCGTGGCGCGTGCGGAGGCTGGCGGCCCCTCCCCTTACCCCTCGCCAGGAGAGGGGAACTGAGGCAACCATGCAGACTCCTGGAAACGCCTAGAAACGCCCGCACGATCCGGGTACTCGCCATCCGCCCCGATGGCAGCCCCTGTCCTCTCCCGTCAGGGGAAGGTGGCCGTAGGCCGGGAGGGGGCGAACTATCATCGTGTGCCACGGCGAGCCGCCCGAGCGCGCGCTTTCGCCGCCTCCTCGGCACGATCTTTGGTGGGTGCGTTCGTTTCGAGCGTGGCGAGCAACTGCTGTGACGCGGCAGCGATCGCAGCGACGGCGGCGGCGAACGCGGCCTCATTTGCCTGCGATGGTTTGGTAAAGCCGCTAATCTTGCGGACGAATTGCAGCGACGCCGCGTGGATCTCGTCGTCGGTCACTGGTGGCTCAAAGTTGAAGAGCGGCTTGATACTGCGGCACATGCACGTTTCCTCCCGGTGGCGAGTGATCCGCCCTATGCGTCTAGAACAATAACCACCCGTTCCACAGCGATGGTAACGGGTGGACACAGAAGCGATGATTGACTGACGAGATGGCGCCACGCACGGTCAATCAGGTGGTAGGACGTAACTGCGCCAACTGTTCGAAGAGCTGCTTTTCCTGCGGGGATAGCCGCTGTGGCAGCACCACCTGCGCCCGCACCAGCAGATTGCCAAATCCACCCTCGCGCCGCTTGGGCATGCCTTTGCCCACCAACCGGAATGTCTGGCCATTCTGCGTCTCAGGCGGAATGGTCAGCAGCACGCGCTTGCCCCCCAGCGTCTCCACACGCACCTCGCCCCCCAGTATCGCCAGGGTCAGCGGAATCTGGGCATCAGTCAGCAAGTCGTCGCCCTTGCGCTCAAAGGTCGGGTCGGGCGTCAGCGTGACCAGCAGAAACAAGTCGCCCGCCGCACCCCCAGCGGAGCCGGGCTGTCCCGCGCCAGCGACGCGCACGCGCGACCCCGTATCGACGCCCGGTGGAATCTGCACCTCCAGCTTGCGCGAGCGACTGGTTGTGCCCGTGCCGCCACAGGTGGCGCAGATGCGCGTGCCGATGAACCCCGTTCCGTGGCATACCGGACACGGCTCAGTCACCTCCACGGTGAAGGCGCGCGTCGTTCCCGCGTAGGCATCTCGCAGCGAAATCTCGACCGGCTGCTCGATGTTTTCGCCGGGCTGGGCGATTGGCGTTTCGGCGCCGCGACCAGCGCTGGTACGAGCGCCCGTTCCGGAGTCGGTGGATGTGGTCGTGCGACGGGTGCGCTGGCCAAAGAGCGTCTCGAAGAAGTCCGAGAAACCTGTGGGATCGGCATAATCAGGAGGCACGGTAGTGCGCCCGCGCGTGCCGGGACGCGAGCCGCTGCCAAAGCCAAAGGGATCCTGATACCCCGGTGAATCGTACTTGCGCCGTTTCTCCGGGTCGGCCAGCACCTCGTACGCTTCGTTGATCTCCTTGAAGCGTTCTTCCGCGCCTGTCTCTTTATTGACATCAGGATGATATTTGCGTGCCAGCTTGCGGTACGCCTTCTTGATATCCTCAGGGCTAGCCGACTTGCTCACGCCCAGTATTTTGTAATAGTCTTTCGAGTCCATGCGCCTCTACCGCCGCTCCAGGATTCACTTACCCGCGCGAGCCAGAACTGACTTTCACACGCGCCGGGCGGAGCGTCTCGTCGCCCTGCCTATATCCTTTACGGACTTCCTCGACGACGGTTCCTTCGCCATACTCGTTGGATGCGACCTGCTCGATAGCCTCGTGGACGTAGGGGTCAAATGGCTCGCCGACCGTCGGCACCGGCGAGAGACCCTCGTTTTTCAAGACTTCATTCAACTGCCACTGAAGCATCCGTACGACCTGTTGCAGCCCCTCGCGATCCATGGTCTCCTGGTGGGCCACAGCGCGATCCACGTTATCGAGGGCGTCGAGCACACCGAGCAGCATATTGCGGCGAACGCTCCGCTCGCGGTCCTGCAACAAACGCTCCTGGCGCTTGCGGAAGTTCTCCCGATCCGCGTACTCGCGGCACCGCGGGTCGCGGTCGCCTCGGCCCGCGCCGCTGGCCGGCCAGGATTGCGGGTCCGGGCCGCCCGGCTCACCGGCCGCGGATCACGCTCCGGGGTGTCACTCATTC
>DAHUXT010000245.1 GCA_027307065.1 Ktedonobacteria bacterium | reverse complement strand
GCCGACGCTCCTCCGCCAGGTCGCGGGCCGCGCAGGCCTCGTTGAACTCCGCGACGGAGTCCGCGTCGAGCGCGGTCAGCGCGGGCACGATCACGCAGGATCAGTCCACCGCGATTTCTACGCGGGTGCAGCAGGCTGTGCAGAACGGGCGCTATCCGTTGCTAGGCGCAGGCATCAAGGGCTAACCCGCGCCCCGGTGGGAATCAGCGAGACATTGTGAACTCCAGACCGGAGTTGCAGTGGGCTATGCGGGGAAGGTGATCTCGCCACGGGCGCGGCGTTCCTGCGGCAGGAGCGCGGCATACAGGCTCGCGTGAATTGGCGCTTCGATATCCGCCTGGCGCGTCATCCGCACGATCACACCGGCCTGCGACTCCAATTCCGACGGGCGGCCCGCGATGATGTCGCGTTGCATCGAGGCGGTGGCCAGTTCGGGCGAGCCATCTATCAGCGCGAATGCCTGCGCAATGGCATCGGTTGCGAGGCGCACTCCACGCGCTTGAGCCACCTCGGCGATTTCGGCCATCGCTCCTTCGAGCAGCGCCCGTGTCTCTGGTTGCGATCGCATCACCCCAATTGGCGCGCGCGTAACCGCACCCACGACGCCGAACGGTCCAACGAATAGCAACTTCTCCCAGAGGGCGGCGCGGATATCGGGCGCTATCGCCGCCTGCACATTGGCGCGCTCGAAGGCGTGGAGCAGCCGCTCGCTGCGCTCGCTGCGGGTATTGTCGAGCTCGCCGAAAGGGATGAAGGGTTGAGGAATCAGGTTGCGAAAGTGCCCCGGCGCGACGACCGAGCCGAACAGCCCACAGAGTCCGCCGCCCACATGCGTCTCGCCAAAGGCCTCCGCCAACTGGTCGGGTGTCTCCACGCCATTGAGCAGCGGCACGACGATGGTGTCGTCGCCGATCAGGGGTCGGGTGGCCTCGATGGCTTCAGGGACCTGCCAGCCCTTCACGCAGAAAAGCACGACATCGATTGGGCCGACTGTCGCCGCATCGCCAGTGACCTGCACTGGATTGATGGTGAAGTCGCCGTCAGCGCTCTCCATCCGCAGCCCAGCGTTGCGCATGGCGTCGAGATGCGCACCCCGCGCCACGAACGTGACCTCATCACCTGCCAGCGCCAGCTTGCCGCCGAAGTACGCGCCGACACTTCCAACACCGACGACCGCGATGCGCATACTCATCTCCCTCTGAATTGTTGCTGAATGGGTATCACTCGGCGTATCTCTTCCGCTTAAGTGTGCGCACGTGGGGGTAGGCCGTTACTGGCGTGGACGCGACTGCGGCGAGGTGCGCACTCCCGACGTATCGGGCGCGGCGGGCAGCGCCAGGGGCGTTTCTGATCCGGAGAGGTTTTCCTGATCGCCGTCTGGCTGCGGCGTCGCCAGCCCGCGCTCGACGCGCAACTTGGTGATGCGCCGCCCCTTTGTGCCAAGCACGGTGAACGCCATATCTTCGAAGCGCACGGTATCGCCCGCGCTTGGAATCTTGTCGAGTTGCGAGATGACGAAGCCGCCGACCGTCTCGTAGCCATCTTCTGGCAGTTTGCGGTCGATTTCTTCCTCGAACTCGTCGAGACCCAGCTTGGCATCCAGGATGAACTCGTCCTCGCCGGTTTTCTCGACAAGCTGCTCCTCGATGTCGTACTCGTCCTGGATATCGCCGACGATCTCTTCGACCAGATCCTCGATGGTAATCAGGCCAGAGACCGAGCCGTATTCGTCCACTACGATGGCGATATGCACGCGCTGGCTCTGCATCTCGCGCAGCAGGTCGTCCAGGTGCTTGGATTCTGGCACAAAGAACGGCGGGCGCATCACGCTCCGCACTGATGCCTGCTGACTGAGCGCGTAGATACGCAGCAGGTCTTTAGCGTAAAGCACGCCGATGATGTTGTCGATCGAGTCTTCGTAGACGGGGATGCGCGACTGTCCGCCCTGCAAAATCACCTGGGTCGCCTCGCGGATGTCGTCGTCGGCCTCCACCGTGACCATGTCGATGCGCGGTATCATGATCTCGCGCACGGCGGTATCCGAGAGGTCAAAGACGTTGTCAATCATCTCGCGCTCTTCTTCTTCGAGCACGCCCTCTTCTTCGCCGACCTCCACTAGCAGCCGTAGCTCATCCTCGGTGACGAACTGGGTGGTGTAGCGGGTGGCGCCACCACCAAAGAGGCGCACCATGCCCGATGTGACCCAGGTGAGCGCGATGACCAGTGGCCGCAGCACGAACATCAGCGCCTCAACGGGCCGCACCAGCCAGCGCGCCCAGCGTTCCGGCGCCTGCACGGCGATGCTCTTGGGGGTGATCTCGCAGAAAATCAGCACGACCAGCGAGAGCAGCACGGTCGAGATGATCTCGGCGCCATTGAAATCGAGGTCTACGGCGATGATGGTCGCCAGCGTTGAGCCAGTGATGACCGCGACGTTGCTGACCACCAGAATCGTCGTCAGAAAGACCTGCGGTTTGCGCAGCAGGTTCGAGATGATGCGTGCGTTGGCGTCGCCTTCCTCCGCGAGATTGCGGATGCGCAGGCGGTTGACGGAGGTGAGCGCCGTCTCGGCGGCGGCGGAGAATGCCGCCACGAACAACGTCAGCACCAGAAAAAACAGCAAAACCCAGTCATGCGTCTGGAATCCGGATGATCCAGCCGCCGCAAGCGTGAACAGACTTGATAAGCCTGTACTGTCACTCTCCACAGTCGTGTACTACTCCCTCACGTCGTTCTTGGCGGCAGACGATGCCCTGCCCTCATGCGACGTGGTGTCTGCATCCGCCGAGCGCGCCGCTCCGGTCGCATCCGTCTTGTCAGGCGTACCGTTTTGCGCGTCGTCGTTCGGGTCGGATGACGCGGCTGCCTGCCGCGCATCTTGCTGGGCGCGTCGGATGCGGGCGGGCACCCCAACGGCCACGCCGCCGGGAGGCACATCCCGCGTTACCACAGAGCCCGCGCCCGTTCTGGCTCCGTCCCCCAGAGTAATCGGCGCGATCAGCATCGTATCACTGCCGATAAACACATCTTCGCCAATATCTGTACGATGTTTCTTGCCGTCGGACGCAAAATTGCAGGTAATGACCCCTGCCGCAACATTCGTGCGCGCCCCAACGGTGGCATCGCCAAGATAGCTGAAGTGATGCATCTGCACATCTTCGCCCACGGTCGCGTTTTTGACCTCGGCAAAATTACCGACGTGCGCGCCGGGGCCAAGTTCCGCGCCGGGTCGCAGACGGCTCATCGGGCCGACGCGCGAACCGTTGCGCATGACGGCGCGCTCCAGCCACGAGCCGTAGACGCGGCAGTCGTCGGCGATGATGCTATCCTGAATGACGCTGTATGGGCCAATCTCGCAGCGTTCGCCGATTACGGTCTCGCCGCGCAGCGTGGTGCCGGGTCGCAGAATGGTATCCTGCCCGATGCGCACGCTCGCCTCGACGTAGGTGGTGGCGGGATCTTCGATGGTGACGCCACTCAGCATCAGTTCGCGCAGCACTCGCTGGCGCAGAACCGCCTCGGCCTCGGCAAGCTGGATGCGGTCGTTGATTCCGGCGGCTTCTTCGATGCTGGCGTTCTGCGTGGCGACGGTCTGCCCCTCGCTCAGCGCGACCGTGACCAGATCAGTCAGATAGTATTCGCCGTTATCGTGTCTGGTCAGGCTGGGCAGATGCGCGGCCAGCCACCCCGTCTGGAAGCAATAAATGCCGGAGTTGATCTCGCGGATCGCCAGTTCATCCGGTGTGGCATGCTTCGCCTCGACGATGCCCCGCACGCGCCCGCTCTCATCGCGCAGCACCCGGCCATACGCGCCCGGCTCATCGGTGATCCCGGTGAGAAAGGTGAGCGTCGCGTCGCGCTGGTGGTGTTCGGCCAGCAGCACGCGGATGGTCTCTGGCCGCAGCAAGGGCGTATCGGCGTAGAGTACGAGCGTTGTCTCAGGTAGTTCTTCGCCGTCGAAGGCGCTCAGTCCCACGCGGGCGGCGTCTCCGGTGCCGCGCTGCGGTTCCTGAACGACGAAGCGCAGGTCGCCATGTTTGGGCTGCCAGCGCAGGCAGGCGCGGACGGCGTCGCGTTCGTGTCCGGTGACGACGACATAGCGCGGTGATCCGGGTGAGCCATTGGCGCTATCGGCGGGTGCGAGGGCGCTATCGGCGGCGCGCAGCACATGTTCGAGCAGGGGGCGTCCGGCGATGTGATGGGCCACTTTGGGTGTGCGCGAGCGCATACGAGTGCCTTTGCCCGCGGCCAGGAGGAGAACCCCGACAGGCCTCATGTTGATGCGATCACTCCCTTATATGCGGCGATGGTGGCCGCGTTGCCAGCACTGGCAATTCCTGATATTCACTGGATGCTCATGCGATTCTTGCCGGATGACGACGCTTCATCGCGAGACAAAGCGCATCATACACTGGCTTCATACTGGCTCCGGCGCCAGGATTCGAACCTGGGATCGTGGATCCAAAGTCCACTGCCTTACCACTTGGCCACGCCGGAATGACCCTTACCGGGCGCGTGATTTCACCCTGATAGTTTATCACATGTGCCTCACGGCGCAAGGTTGAGCTGCTGCTGGTGCGTTTCGGGCTCAGCTTTCCCAAATTTCTGTTTGACGCGTCCAGTAGAGAAGCGTAAAGTGAGGCTTGCCCTGTCGAACGCTTACAGCCGAAGGACACATCCGATGAAACAACTGCACTCGCAGTGCCCTTGCTGCGGCTATTTCACGCTGCACGGGCGTGGCGAAGATGACATATGTCCTGTCTGCTGGTGGGAAGATGATGACGCAGCGGAGGAATACGGCCAGCCCGCTCCGGAGCGTCCTGAAGGACCAAACCATGTACATGTATGGCAAGCGCGCGAGAACTTCGTGGCGTTCGGTGCGTCCGAGGAGCGTCGCAGCCGCCGCGCTCGTCCTCCACATGCGGATGAGATGCTTGGAGTGCTGGACGCGGAACTGGCCTCCTTGTTGCAGCAAGGATGGGCGGTTGCGGGATTGGCAAGCGATGACGGCTATGTCTACATGGCATTGAAACGCCGCAAGCCGTAGGCAGCACAATAACTGGAGATGGGTGCATGGATAAATGGGAGTACCATATCCTGACTGCGCAGTCGCTAGACGACGTGGACGAATTGGATCAACACCTTGCCCAACTCGGAGAGGACGGCTGGGAATTGGTCGGCGTTATTCCCCCGCTCCCGGCCTCACCGCCTCCACAGCCATCCGCGAACATGGCAGGAACGTTCATGTTTCGCCAGCTCTTCTGGCGGCTCATCTTCAAGCGTCGCAAGCTGTAGCCAATCGTGGTCGTGAATGGGCTCTTCGTCGCAATTCGTTTCGATGGCTTGCCGCCAGACGATACCTTCATCCAGCGATTCTCTGCTACGGGAGATATCAGATATAAAGGTGGCAGACATGATGAAGTTAGTGCGGAGAGGGGGATGATGGCGGCGTTGGCAGCTGCTTCTCCTGCATACGGGCGACAGCTTCTTCTGTGGCATCGACGACGGCACC
>DAHUXT010000244.1 GCA_027307065.1 Ktedonobacteria bacterium | reverse complement strand
AGCGCGTATCGAGAAATCCGTACCGGCTGACCACCTGCACCAGTGTAATATTCGACCCAGCCAGATAGTGCAGCGATTGGCTGATGTAGGGGTCGGCGATAGCGCTGGGGTTGCTGTACATCAACTGGTATTGGGGCAGTGTCAGCCGGGGATCGAGCGAGACGATGCTGACGACCTGGCCGACGCGTGGATCAGATGCGAGCCGCTGCACGTAGCTATCGAGCGCGGTGAGGTTGGCCGCGCTGGTGGGGCTGCCGTTGGTGCGCACCGCGAGAATGATGGGAGTGGTCTGGCGCGCATCGAAGCGCTGGGCAAGCAGGTCGTAGGCAGCACGCGACTTGACGCTGGCAGGCAATATCGAGGCGTCTGGCGCGGCGAGCCGCACACTCAGATAGGGTACGCCGAGCAGCAGCATGAACGCCAGCACGGGCAGCAGCACCGCAACCGGATGGCGCATTACACCTGTTGCCAGCCGATGCCAGAAGCGATGCTCCTCCGCGACATCTCCGCGTTGCGCGCGCGACCGCAGCCACGGTAGCCGCACTGGCAGGGCGTTTACGCGCAAACCCAGCAGGCTCAGCAGCGCGGGCAGCAGCGTCACCGCCGCCATAATTGCCAGCGCGACGGTCAGCATGCCGCCGATGCCGACCGAGTGCAGCACGTTGAGGGGCAGAATCACCAGTCCCAGCAGACCAATCGAGACGGCCAAACCTGAGAAAAAGACCGAGCGTCCGGCGGTTGCCATGGTGCGGCCCACCGCGTCGTTCACCTCGCGTCCCTGCGCCAACTCCTCGCGGAAGCGGCTGACCATAAACAGGGAGTAATCCACACCGAGGCCGAGTCCAAAGAGCGTGGTGATGTTGAGCGCGAAGATCGAAACGGGGGTAGCGCTTGCCAGTAGGTAGAGGAGCGCCAGCGAGACGACAACACTACAGCCGCCGACTGCAGCGGGCAGCCCGGCAGCGATCACCGAACGGAAAACGAGCAGCAGCGCCAGCAGCGCAAATGGGAACGCCAGCAACTCAGCGCGGCGCAGATCCGCCTCGCTGACGGATTGAATATCGGCATAGAAGACCGGACCACCACCGACGGTCATTTGTAGATTGGGCGGGTTGGCGAGCCGCGCACGGAACGCTGGCAGCACCTTGGGCGCGTGATCACCATCGGAGCGGATGAAGACAGCGGTATAGGCGGCGTGACGGTCTTTGGAGATCTGCGCGGGCGCAACGGT
Organism: Ktedonobacteria bacterium; assembly: GCA_027307065.1. Classification (GTDB taxonomy): domain Bacteria; phylum Chloroflexota; class Ktedonobacteria; order Ktedonobacterales; family JADMIN01; genus DAHUXT01. The sequence continues at coordinate 4,343 of DAHUXT010000244.1, read as the reverse complement.
GAACGGCACGATGCGCGTCACCTCGCTCCAGGATTGCAGTTTCGCCACCGCTGCGGTCGCCTCGGCCTGGAACCGCGGATCATCTGCCGTCATGGTGTCGCTAGAGAAGATGACCAGTACGCTGGTAAAGCTGGTGTGCAACCCCTGCTCCAGCGCAGTGACGGCCTGCTGCGATTCCATATCGGAACTGGAGAATCCACCGGAGGCGAGCGATTCGGCGGCGCGTGGAGCGAACGGAAGGGCCGCGAGCACGACCAGCGCCCAGCAGGCGATGATCCACAGCCGCCAGCGAACGGCGGCGAGGCCGAGACGATAGAACATAGCGAGTTCCCTGAACGAGTGAGCCGACAAGGTATAGATTGCGCCTGAAAGCTCCCCCTGCCAGATATGCTGGCTTGCGAGCGAGCGCGTGGCGCGATAAGATGGCCTATGCGCGTGGGTTCATCCATGCCCCGAGTACGCGCTGGATATTCCCATTGAGACTATAGCGCGGCCGGGCGTTCCGATGTCGTTATGCCTGAGATATGCGATAAGAAAAGTTGAGTTGAAAATGCCGGATAAGACCAATGAATTTGAGATGGTGACGGTCAATCGCCAGGCCTATCATGAATATTTCGTGGACGAGACGATCGAGGCGGGCATCGTGCTGACGGGCACGGAGGTCAAGTCGGCGCGGGCGGGGCATGTCACTTTGCGCGGAGCGTATGCGCGCATCAAGGATGACGAGGTGTGGCTGGAGGGCGCGCACATTGCCGAGTACGAACACGGCACCTGGGCGAACCACGATCCACTGCGGGCACGCCGTCTGCTGCTGCACCGCAAGGAGATCGACCGGCTGGAGGCGAAGGTACACGCGAAGGGACAGACGCTGGTGCCGCTGAAGATGTATTTCAAGGGCAACCGGCTCAAGATCGAGCTGGGGCTGTGTCGCGGCAAGAAGCTCTACGACAAGCGCGAAGCCATCGCCAAGCGCGAGTCCGAGCGCGAACTGGCCCGCGTCACCAAATACCGCCAGCGGGGATAGTGCGCCGCACGTATGCCGCCCTAACGCCGATTGGCGTATACTGTATGGGACGGAGCGTTCGGTGAGGTAGGGTGAAGACACGAGCAGAGATCTTGCCGTATTGGGCGAACTAAACGCGGAACAACAGCGGCTGCTATCCCTCTGGGCGAGCCGCTATATCTGGTGGAAAACTGTATCCGATGCGCTTCAATATCCTGAGCGCATCATTGCCCAGGTGATGGATATTGGCGACTACGACGATGTGCAGGCGTTGCTTGTGGCATTTGGCGAAGATGTCCCTCGCGAGATTCTGAAACACGCTGAGGCAGGTATGTTTAGTCCACGGTCATGGGCCTATTGGCAATATCGCCTGGGACTGGCTGCGCCTGGACGTGTGCCCCCTTTGCCACGACGGAAGATATCCTGATGCCTGCTGTCTTTTCCCCTCGTTTAGATATCTTGCCAGTCGCGCAGCGCCGACTGTGGCAATCACTAGCCCCTACATCCGTACTTGGCTTCGTTCTCTATGGTGGCACCGCAATCGCGTTACGGCTCGGCCATCGTCCATCGGTGGACTTTGACTTTTTTACCGAACATCCGCTCGAGAAAGATGCCTTGCGCGCAAATTTCCCCTTCGTCGCGGGTGCAACGGTACTACAAGACCAGCCCGAGACGTTTACCGTTCTCTTATCGTCCAATGAAGTCGACGCTCCCAACGTATCAACGGAACGCGACGAGGTTAAAGTCTCCTTCTTTGGAGGGCTGAACTTTGGACGTATCGGCGAGCCGGGGGTTGCCCTTCCCGGCGATATTGAGGTTGCTTCGCTCGTCGATCTTCTGGCACACAAGCTAAAGGTTGTCCTCCAGCGTATCGAGGCGAAAGACTATCTGGATATCGCGACGCTCATCGCAGCTAGAGTTCCATTAGAAATGGGGCTTGCGGGCGCTCGCACGTTGTTTGGCGCTAGCTTTCAGCCAAGTGAGTGTCTGAAAGCGCTGGTATACTTTGCGGGTGGCGATCTGGAGACCTTGTCTGACCAGACGCGTGAGACATTGATTGACGCAGTTCGCGCTGTTGGAAATCTGCCGCCTGTACCGCGGCTCTCCAATTCGCTAGCTGACGAGAATCAGTAACGTCGCATGACCTCGACCCAGGAATTGCGCACGCCAAGCGCGATTCTGATCGCGAGTTGGCGCGCGTCACCAAATACCGCCAGCGGGGATAGGTTACTTGAGATACTGCGCGAAGAAGGCGAGCACACGCTGGGTGTACTCTGCAGTATGCGCCGCCAGCGCGCCCACATGGCCACCATTCGGCACGATCCACTGTTGCTTCGGCTGACCCGCGTTGGCATAGATTTGTGCCTCGCCAGCGGGCGGCGTGAGGGTGTTCTTATCGTCGGCCGAGTGGATCAGAAAAACGGCACGTGGCGAAATATCTCTGACCGCGGCGCGGGGGCTGGCAGCTTCGAGGCGGGCGCCAATTAGGGAGTCCATCAGCGCGGGTTCGTAGGGAAGCAGTGGTATCGTGAGTGGTCCAACTCCTACACTGTTCATCCGGCTCAGTTGAGGTTGTTCGTCTGCCCAGGCGCTATCGGCCACCACCGCCAGCAGCGCGGGCTCACGCGATGCCGCTAGCAGCACAATGCCCGCTCCCAGTGACTCGCCGAGGGCGCCGTAATGTTTGTTCGTCAGGTCGGCGCGCCCCTGTAGATAATGCACCGCGCCGATGACATCGTCCGCCTCGCGGGCGCCGAGCGCGATACCCCAGCCGTCGCTCTGGCCACAGCCACGGCCATCGAAGAGCAGCACATTGTAGCCCGCTTTGTAGAGGAACCGCGCCCAGGGCAGCATGCTCACCCGCGACCCCTTGAATCCGTGTACCAGGATGATCGTTGGCGCATTCGACGATGCGATGGCCAGCCAGCCGCGCAGTTGAACGCCATCGCTGGCGGCAAAACGAACATCGCGCACGGGAATGTCTACCCGTGAGGCGCTGGGAATCGCGCGCGGATTTCCGTTGTAGACCAGGGTGAACGCCCGTATTGCTGGCAGCATCCCCCACGCAAGCAGCACAATCGCGAGCAGCACGCCCCCGACGATAACACGTGTGCGCCGAGAGGATGCCAGTGACCGTATCATGCCGAATCCTTCCTGAGTAGGTGCGAATATGAGAGGGTCTCTGATGAGATAGACGAAGCGGGAGGGACATGGTGTTGCTAATTCGCTACCGAGCAGGGATAATGGCAGCCAGCGATAACGATGCTCGATGGACACGGAATCCCTGGAGAGCGAGGCGGCAATGCTGGCGAAGGCGTGCAGTTGCGCGGTCATCGGGCTTGATGGCGCGCTGGTTGAGGTAGAGGTCGATATCGGGCACGGATTGCCTGCCTTCAGCATCGTTGGTTTGCCAGATGCCGCCGTCACCGAGGCGAAGGAGCGTGTGCGCGCCGCTATCAAGAACAGCGGTGCGATTTTCCCGCTGCGCCGCATTACCGTCAATCTTGCTCCCGCCGATCTACGCAAAGCTGGCCCCGCCTACGATCTGCCTATTGCCATCGCCATTCTGATGGCCTCCGAGCAGGCGCCATTTGCCAGCGCGGTTGCTTCAACCGGAGAAGCGGGCGACGCGCTCTTTCTCGGCGAGTTGAGCCTGGATGGCAGTCTGCGCCACACCCATGGCATCCTGCCGATAGTGGCACTGGCGCGCGATCGAGGAATCCCCGCTGTCTACGTCCCGGCGATGGATGCGGCGGAGGCGGCGCTCGTGGAGGACATCACCGTCTATCCGGTGGAGCATCTGGCGCAGCTATTGGCCCACCTGCGCGGCGAACAGCCGATTGCGCCGTACGTGCCAACTGGCTCACCCCTTGCCACCGGCGACGATACCATCTATCCCTTCGATCTGGCCGACGTGCGCGGCCAGGAACACGTCAAGCGCGCGCTGGAGGTGGCGGCATCTGGGGGACACAACATGCTGATGGTGTGGACATAACGCCCGATGTCGTCAATGGGGATGGAGCCGGAAATATTCCAGCTTCGCGCGTTGCCAGACACGCGCACGTCTAACGCTTCAAGTGCTAGCCGCTTCTCGGCAAAGCCGAAAGCATCTAAGTTGTAGGACACACGCGCGCAATAGTCGTGTAGCGCTATTAGTTGCTCGCTGGCTAGTTCTTGCTGTGCGAGCCGCGCGTCTAGCTCGGCAAGTGTCGCGCTCCATTGTGCTTTTTCGGCTTCTAAGCGCTTCACTTCACGCTCTACAAGCTCCCACGGTAACGCGCCGGTCGTGTCATCAGAGTAGCGCCGCATGTACTCGGCTTGCTTGCGCTCTATCGTAGCG
>DAHUXT010000243.1 GCA_027307065.1 Ktedonobacteria bacterium | reverse complement strand
CCGGCTCGTCGTGCCGAACCTCGGGTCCGTCGTGCCGGACCTCCGGCTCGTCGTGCCGAACCTCGGGTCCGTCGTGTGGACCTTAACTGCGGATCCCGAGGCGCTTCTCGACCGCAGCGATGCGTTGCTCGAGGTCGTCGAGCCGGCCGTCGCGCGCGTCGAGGCGCCTTCGTAGCTCGGCCACCTCACCCGAGAGTCGCTTCGTCTCGTCCGAGCCCTCGCGAATGATCCGCTCGAGGAGCGCGAGGCGCTGGACATTGAATCTGCGGTTGAGTGCGGCGACGAACGCCACTGCCTCGGGCGTCAGAATCGTTTCGTAGCCGGGCGCCATGGGCGCGCGCACCTCGATGCCGTCCGAAAATTGTGTGATGTTGGGAGTCGTCATAGGTCGTCGTCCTTTTGGCTCCCCATCCTATATGTGGGGAGCGGTTGCGAAGAGGCTGCGCTCAGTCTGACACGGCAACGGCCCGCGCATCGACAGGACACGCGGGCAGAAGGTGCTGGTACGCCAGCAGATCAATGCACGAACTGCGCCAGTTCTGTGGAGCCTGTGAGGGCCGTCGTCGAAGACTCCCCACCCGCGATCACCTGTGCCACCTCGTCGAAGTAGCCGGTTCCGACCTCGCGTTGGTGGCGCGTTGCCGTGTAGCCGTCTTTCTCGGAGGCGAACTCGGCCTGCTGCATCTCGGAGTAAGCCGCCATCCCGCGATCGCGATAGCCGTTCGCCAACTCGAACATGCTGTGATTGAGCGCGTGGAAGCCGGCCAGCGTGACGAACTGGAACTTGTAGCCCATTGCCCCAAGCTCGCGCTGGAAGGAGGCGATGGTGGCCTCGTCTAGCTTCTTCTTCCAGTTGAACGACGGCGAGCAGTTGTATGCCAGCAGCTTGCCGGGGAACTTGGCGTGGATGGCCTTGGCGAAGCGTCGCGCCTCCTCGACGTTAGGCTCGGCGGTCTCGCACCAGATGAGATCGGCGTACGGCGCGTAGGCAAGCCCGCGGGCGATCGCGGCGTCCAGACCACCACGCATGCGATAGAAGCCCTCCGCGGTGCGTTCGCCTGTCAGGAACTCGTGGTCGCGCTCGTCAATGTCGCTCATGATGAGATGCGCGCCATTGGCGTCGGTACGGGCTACTACCAGCGTCGGCACACCCATCACATCGGCGGCCAGCCGCGCCGCCACCAGATTGCGAACAGCATTTTGGGTGGGGATGAGCACCTTGCCGCCCATGTGCCCACACTTCTTTTCCGAGGCGAGTTGATCTTCGAAGTGGACGCCCGCGGCGCCTGCCTCGATCATCGCCTTCATCAACTCGAAGCAGTTCAGAGGGCCGCCAAAGCCCGCCTCTGCGTCGGCGACGATGGGAGCAAACCAGTAGGTACCGTCGTTACCCTCGGCGTGGTGGATCTGGTCGGCGCGTTGGAACGCCTGATTGATCTTGCGAACGACCTGGGGAACGCTATTGGCGGGATATAGACTCTGGTCGGGATACATCTGGCCCGCGAGATTCGCATCCGCCGCGACCTGCCACCCGCTGAGGTAGATCGCTTTGAGTCCCGCCTTCACTTGCTGCATCGCCTGGTTGCCGGTCAACGCGCCGAGCGCGGCGATGTAGTCTTCGGACTGGAGCAGCTTCCACAGACGCTCAGCGCCCATGCGCGCCAGCGTATATTCGATGGTGACCGAGCCGCGCAGCCGCAACGCATCGTCGGCTGAATAGGGGCGTGTAATTCCAGCCCATCGCGGATCGTCTTGCCAGCTCCTCGCCAATTCTTGAGACTGCTGTTCGCTCATGATTCTCCTTGTCTGTGCCCCTCCCGGGCACGGCGCACCACGTTGTGCGATCCGCGTAGTGCGCCTCACCGTGTGCGCATACGACGCTAGATAAGGGTATGATACTGGAAATTCTGCCCTAATTGCTACTAAGATCACTTATCAAGATGATTTAGAGATATAAATACATGGAGTGCGTATGGAATGCGTGAAGAAGGGATAAGGGCATGCTGATCAATCTCCACCAACTACAGATCTTTCAGGCGGTCGCGACCCATCACAGCTACACGCGTGCCGCCGAGGCACTCTACCTGAGCCAGCCCGCCGTCTCGCTGCAAGTGCGCGCGCTCGAACGAACCAGCGGGTTGCCACTCTTCGAGAAAAGTGGGCGCGCGCTGCGGTTGACCGACGCTGGCCGCGAGTTGCTGACCTATAGCGATCGTATCTTCGCGCTGCTCGACGAGACGAAGCTGGTTCTGGAAGAGTTGAGTGGCGCGCGCCGGGGTATGGTGAAGGTTGCCGCCAGTACGACCGCTGGCATCTACGTGGTGCCGACGGCGTTGGGCGCGTTCCACCGGATGAACCCCAACGTGAAGCTGACGCTGGACGTGGTCAACCGCATCACGGTGCAGGAGCATATCCTCAATGATGAGGTCGATCTGGCCGTGATGGGCCTGATCGAAGATACCCACGATCTCGAAGTGGAGCGCTTTCTGCCTAATGAACTGGTGGTCATCGCGCCGCCGAATCATCGGCTGGCCGGGCGCTCCGAGATTCCACTGGAAGAACTGGTCGAAGAAACATTGCTGCTGCGCGAGGCAGGCTCTGGCACACGCACTGACGTGGAGCGATTGTTTTCGGCGCGTGACATTCCGCTGCACATCGGCATGGAGCTGCGCAGTAGCGGCGCCATTAAACAGGCGGTGGCGGCGGGTCTGGGCGTCGCGGTGATGCCAGAGAGCGCGCTGGAGCTGGAATTGAAGGCCGAGCGCCTCATTACCCTCGATGTCGAAGGTTTTCCGGTCCACCGGTATTGGTATCTAGCGCGGCGCGCCGGGCGTCATCTCTCGTCTGCCGCCGACGCCCTCTGGACGTTCTTTCGCGCCTACCGCGACCAGGATGTGCTGCCGTTCGTGCCACACGCGCGCTAAGTCCGCTACCCAGCGAGTAGCCGTTCGACCTCGGCCAGGTCGTCGGGTGCGAGCTTCCAGTCGGCGGCGCGGGCGTTGGCGGCTACCTGCTCCGGACGGGTCGTGCCCGCGATGACCGTGCTAACCGCCGGACGCGAGGCCAGCCACGCCAGCGCGAGTTCGCCGACGCTGTGACCGGAATCATGCGCCCACACATACAGCCGCTGCACCGCTTCGAGCGTCGCTTCTTGCAGCCGGGGCGCGAACCGTGGATTATTGTGGCCGCGTGTGCCTTCGGGCGGCTGTGCGCCGGGTTTGTACTTGCCGGTCAGCACGCCCGCATCGAGCGGAAAGTACGGGATGACGCCCAGCCCGAACTCCAGGCAGACCGGCACAATGTCCTTTTCTACCTCGCGCTTGAGTAGGTTATACTCCGGCTGCACTGAAACAAAATGCGCGAGATGGGCGCGGTCGCTTGTCCATAGCGCCTGCACGATACGCCACGCCGGAAAGTTCGAGCATCCGATGTAGCGCACTTTGCCCGCGCGCACCAGATCGTCGAGCGCGCCAAGCGTCTCTTCGAGCGGCGTCAACCGATCGAACGCGTGAATCTGATAGAGGTCGATCGTCTCGATGCGCAGTCGGCGCAGGCTGGCGTTGCAGCCCTCGATGACGCGACGCCGCGATGAACCGTAGTCGTTTGGCCCATCGCCCATGTGCATGCCGACTTTGGTGGCGATCACCAAATCGTCGCGATGCTCGCGAATCGCCGTGCCCAGTAGCTCCTCCGAGACGCCATTGCCATAGACATCGGCGGTGTCAATCATGTTGATGCCGCTTTCGAGCGCCTGGCGCACGATGGCCACTGTCTGCTGCTCGTCGGCGTAACGGCCAAACGTGTTGCCGCCCAGCCCGATCACCGAGACGCGCAATCCCGATGCGCCAAGTTGCCGATATTCCACAAGCATCTTCTCTTTCACGAAACGTGTTCTGGTCGCCATCCAGGAATTCCCTGAAACTTCGACAATTGTAGCGTATCGTGGAATAGTGCGGTTTTGCATGATTTGCTCGCTTCCGGCGGATTCGGTACGAAACTTGCGGGAGAGATTATCGCCAGGTTGTGTCTACTGTAGGCATTCTGGTGACTGGTGGAGTTCTGCCTGTTTGTTTTTGAAGCATTTCTATGGCCCGGCAAGTGACGTGTGTGGGGTGGTGTATTCCTCAGCGCGCCAGGAATTGGCCGCTGAAAGGCGAAGGAGCTAAGAGGCATATGATTCTGGCAGCGATTCCAAACCTCAACTTCATTCCTCGTTCGGGAGTCTGGGATACCATCTTTCACCAGACGTGGATCAGCGTCAGCATCTTTGGCGTGCCGAGCGGCGGCTACAAGATTACGCTGATCGGGCTGATCATCATCGTGCTGCTGGCGCTGCTGGCGGCGGCCATCACCGAGCGCCTGACTTCCCGCAAGCCCGGTGGTCTTGCCTTTGCGGTCTTGATCACCATTCTTGGCTCACTTTTGACTGCGGCGTTCATTCGCCTGCCGTGGGACTTTATCATCGAAGGCGTGCACATTCTCGCGGCGCTGATTGGCGCTGTCCTGATCGCCGTCTTCTACACATTGATTCGCTCGTCGTCATCGTCTGGCAAGAAAGGTTAGTGCGTTCTCCGTCAAGCAGTGCTCGCACCTGTGGCTGGCGCGTTCTGGACTCTTCCGGGACCGGCCAGCCTTTTTGTGCGCCGCTCGATATCGCGACACATCTCTCGCCAGCAAACGCGCCCGCTGCGTGTTATCGTGATGGGAGAAGGCGGATACACGCTGGCCACTGCGTAACCCGCCATTGTACCGGTAGCGAGCCTTCCGATTCGGTGCGAGCAGGCGTGGAACTATCAGGAGACGACGTGACGGAGACAGAAGAGTCGGCCCGCGACAACCTGGACGCGCGCACTGGCCGGGAGGGAGACTACTACGCCATCCTCGGCATCTCCGCTCGCGCCCGCCACGAAGAGATCCATCAGGCGTACCGGCGGCTGGCCAAGCTTTGGCATCCCGACCGCTATACCTACGCGCCTCCGGATCTGCGTGACCGCGCCGAGCGACGGATGCGCGCCATCTCGCGCGCCTGGACCGAGCTTGGCGACCCCATTCGGCGACGGGCGTATGACCAGCGACACGCTGACGTATCCTGGATGAGCGATTTCCCGCAGGCCACCCAGCCTAGTCAGGCGTCCAACGGCGCGGGGATGTTCGTCGGGATGCTGTGCGTCATTCTGGCGCTGCCGCTGCTCATCAATCTGCTCAGTGGCGGCTTGCACGAGACTTGGCAGGTAATGGTTGCCTCAGTGGCCCTCCTCGTCTTGTCGGCGCTAGCTGGCCTCTTCTTCGTCAACGATTCACCGATGGCTCACCTGGCTAACTCATGGGCCGAAGGGGAGCCGCGTGGGTTCCACGAACAGCCGGTGGCCCAGCACTCCTCGCCGCCGCGATTCACATTTGAGGTAGACGACGACGCAGATGCGGATGCGGATGCGGATGCGGCGGGGTCGCGTGCCTTCGATCTGCTGGTCGAGCAGGCGCTGGCGACGATCCCAGAAGATTTCAAGCCATTTATGCGTAACGTGCTGGTGCGTGTGGAGCGCGAGCCCACAGATGAGGAACTGCGGCGCCTGGAGGTTGGGCCACATGGCACGCTCTTTGGCCTCTACACTGGGGTTCCTTTGA
>DAHUXT010000242.1 GCA_027307065.1 Ktedonobacteria bacterium | reverse complement strand
CCAGAAGGGCGTCGAGCCACCGTCTTCGCTGTGGCCACCGCCATGCTCGTCGTGCTCGTCGGCCTGTGCCTCGTGGGCGTCCGCGGCGCCATGCTCATCATGGCCATCGCCACCGCCATGCGCGCCCCCAGATGGCCGTGGTGTGCGGGGGCGTCCGGCGAGTTCCAGCGGGCGCGTCACCAGCAGAACAATGAGCAGCGCGGCCAGGGGCAGCGCGGGAATCAACCAGGCGTACTGTACCATGATCCAGCTCCGTTGCCGAATGCGTCGGCGCGTAGGGCAGCCCGGCGCGGAGCCGGACGACTCCGTGACTACCAGCGCATCAGATGAATCTCGCCGACGTCAATCGTGTTCCTTCGCCGATAAATGGCGATGATCATCGCCAGCGCCACTGCGGCCTCGGCGGCGGCCACGGTAATGATAAAGATGGCGAAGACCTGTCCGGTGAGACGGCCTCCCAGTTTGGCATCGTGGACAAGGGCTGACGCGAAGGCGACCAGGGTGATGTTGACGGCGTTGAGCATGATCTCGATGCTCATCAGAATGCCCACTGCGTTGCGGCGGCTAAGCGCGCCAAACAGGCCAATGCAGAAGATTACCGCGCCCAGCACCACGAATGAGTTGAGTGTCACCATCGCGCTTAGTCCTCCCGCCCAATTACAATCGCGCCCACAATGGCTACCAGTAAGACGATGGACGCGATTTCAAAGGGCAGCACATAGCTGTAATCGAAGGGACTATAGAGCAACTGCCCCAGCCGGACGATCGAGCCGCCCGCCGCGCCCGCGGTGGTCATGTTTGCCGACGCGTTCGCGCTCAGCAGGGCCATCTTGCTGCTGCCCACCGCGTAGATAATCCCGATGGCGAGCGCGGCGCAGATGATTGCTGCCAACCACCACTGTCCGGCAAACGGATTGGCATTGCGCGACATGGCGTTCTGCGTGAGCATGATGGCGAAGAGCACCAGAATCGTTACCGCGCCCGCATAGATGAGAACCTGAACGATCGCGATGAATTCGGCGTTGAGCAAGACATAGACGCCAGCCGCCGCGCCGAAAAACACTGCTAGAAACAGCGCGGCGTGGACGATATTGCGCGACAATACGACGGCCAGTGCCGTTCCCACCAGCAAAATCGCGATGATGTAGAACGCCACGGTCGGCAGATCTAGCATGACGTTGCTCCTCCATACTGGCCGCTGGACCGCAGCATCTCTTCGAGGGTATTGGGGGCATGCGAAAGTGGCTCGAAGCGAGTCACCATCTCTGATTGTATCATCCACTGTCAATTGAAGAAGCGCGCACCTGCGCCTCCCAATTCCTGAAAATATCGGGTGCGCCAGCCGTATGCCCCGCAGAGTCGCGTTGAGCCTGGATAGCCGATTTGGGCTTTCCGCAACGTCTGCGCCCTCCGCGTGTGTACACTGGAGCGTGTAGTGGTACCTCGTATAGAGTAATGAGCGGATGGCATGGTATGAGCACGGGCGATTTCCGGCCCAGAGTGCTAGCAGCCCATTGTCGGGCGTGCTACACTACCTGCGCCGCCAAATTGGCGCGCTACTTGCGACAACTGATCGCTTGTAGAGAGAGCATCTCGCTCGGCTGACATTGGAGGGTACAGTTCATGAGTGTCGTGGGACATCTCTTGGGCGGCTTGCGGCGCGCTATTGGCCGCGTGCTGTTGTGGTTCCTCATCTTCGGTCTTATTGGCGCGGCTATCGTCGAGATTTTTGCGTACGTGCAGTCGGGCCATGGGCCAGGCGTCATCACGAATATCGTGGCCGCGGTGATTGGTGTGATGTTGGGATATGCAGCCGGGCTGACGGTACTCGTCGTGGAGGTCGTCCGGTTCTTGGTGGATGCGGCGCGCGATGCGGAGAAGTCCGTGCAGGGTGATCTCGGCAACCTCGGCAACGTCGCTGGCGGGGTGGTCAAAGAGATCGAGAAACATATCTAATCTTGACTTGCGCGCCCCAGTGGGGAAGTAACACAGTAACATGGATGCATGGAACGCGAACGCGCTGATCGGCGCGCGACTTGGAACATCGACACTCGAGCGTCCGCTCGGCATCGGTGGCATGGGCGCCGTGTACCTGGCTCGCCAGGAACGCCCACGCCGCCATGTCGCCGTGAAGGTCTTGCGGCCCGGGATCGCCTCCGACGCGGATGCGTGGCAGATCTTTCTGGCGCGTTTCCGGCGTGAGGCTGATGCCGCGGCGGCGCTCGATCACGCCAATATCGTGCCAATCTACGAGTTCGGTGAGCAGGGCTCGATGGCCTATATCGTCATGCCCTACCTCTCCGACGGTTCGCTGGCCAACTTTCTGACCGCAGATACACTGCTCTCTGTGGAAGACGTCGTAGCGTATCTCGAACAGGCTGCGTCCGCGCTCGATTACGCGCACCAGCACGGCATTGTCCATCGCGATGTGAAGCCGTCGAACCTGCTGCTGCACCCGGATGGGCGGCTGATGCTGGGTGACTTTGGCATCGCCCGGCCGCTGAACATGGCGGAGTTGCCGTTCACGCCGACCGCGTTCGAAGGGGGCGACCTGACGATATCTGGCGCGGCGATGGGCACCCCGGAATACATGGCCCCAGAGCAGGTGCGATGCGAGACCGTAAGCGCGGCGACCGATACCTACGCGCTCGGTGTCGTGGCCTATACGATGCTGGCCGGACGCCCGCCATTCGAGGGGCACGACATCAATCAGATTCTCGCGAGTCATCTGACGGAGACGCCGCCACCGCTGCGGTCGCTGCGCCGGGGGATCTCGCGCGATGTGGAGGATGCGATCGCCTGGGCAATGGCAAAAGATCCCTCGCACCGTCCTGGCTCTACCGGAGCGTTCGCCCGCGCCCTGACCGCCGCCAGCACCGGGATTCCGATGACGACGGGCAGCGTGGCCGCGATGCGCTCGAAGCCGCAGACGCTGCTCGCCGCGGGAGCCGCGCGCGGTGGCGCCACGGGCGCTCCGCCAGCCCTCGCCAGCCGGACGGATGCCGGTGTGGCGCGGTTCCAGGACGGTCCCGATTCGCCAACGCTCTATGATGGCGCGTACCGTGGCGGCCGGAGAGGATTCGGCGCGCCCGCGTGGCCCTCGGCGCCCTCCTCGGATGGCGGGGAGCCGCCTATGATGCGCCCAGGCACACTCGGCATTCTGGCGCTGCTCGGCGCCGGGGGGGTGCTGCTGTTGACGCTGGCGGTGGTGCTGGCGAGCGGCTCGCTGCAGAATCTACTCAACAACAATCCGAATAACCCGGGCAATCTGCTGCCCCAAGCGACCGTTACCCCGTGGCCGACCTCTACGGTGCGGCCATCACCCACGACGGTGGCCAACTGGCTGCAGGTTTCGCCGTCGTCCATTCAGTTTGGCTGCCGTAACAGCAAGAAGTCAGTTACCGTTGACTTGCAGAATCTCGGCCAAGACAGTACGGGCTGGCAGGCGCAGAAGAATAATCCGCTGACCTTCCAGATCTCGATCAACCCGCAGGATGGCTCGCTGGACGCGGGCGGGTCGACGACGGTGACGCTGACCTATAATCCTGGCATCATTCCCCTGAACAACACGATCAATTTCGTTCCCGACAACGACCAGGCAGGCCAACCTGCCGTGCTGTCCTATACAGCCCCAGCATGCTTCGGCAGGTCCAGCTCTTCCGGGACGGGCACGGTGCAGCAGATCGTGCAGCCATCGAGCGACAAGCACAAAAAGCATCCATAGAAGCCGAAGCGCATTACCTTGCGTCGCGCATCACCATCGCGCCACGGATTCACACCAAATCCACCTGGGTTGTTGAGATATACGGGGATCAGCCGCAGCATGAATGCCGCGGTGAATCGGGAAAATCCCGCCCATTCGCCGGGCCTTCAGACTCCGGCGCAAGCCCTCAAAGACAACACCGCAACCAAACGTGATTTCACCTTTCTTCGGTGCAGAGGCCCCTGCCTTCAGGCATGGGGTTAGCGCCGTCTCCCATCTGCTGTGGTAAACTGTCTGTGTGCTTAGGCACTCCCTCTTCGGAGGGAGCGAACGGTTTGCACATCGCACCTTCTCCAACTGAACATTCGCGGCGTTGCTGGCAGGAATCGTTGCCAGCGTAAAATGTTTGACGTAACACCCCTGATGGTGGACACGCGGCAGGGCTTCAGCTCTGTCGGGCCGCAGTCAATCGGCCACACGCGGCGGCTTTGTCGTTCCAGGCTAGCTGCAAGCCCCTGGGTTTACCCATGGGGTAGTTGACCCGATGCTGTCATCTATGCCGGAGCCCGCCCGCGTGATACGCTCCACGGTTACATCCACTACCGCGCGATGCTCCGGTTGGAGTGTGTCGGTGATGAGCCGCGCCGTTTCGGCATAGAGGCGCAGGGCCGCCACGACGCGCTCGCGCAAGGACTCGCGGCGCATGCCGAGCGCTGTAAGGTGCGCATGTGACCAGACGCTCTCAGGTCCGGCTGCGGCTTGCACCTGGCGAAGATAGGTCCCCTGCGTCTCGATCAGGACGCCGCGCTGTGTTGCCACTATCCACGGCAGACCATGGAGCAGTTCGCCGAGCGGATAGAGCATGGCGGCTTCGTCCTCGCGCACAAGGGCGCCCAGCAGTTTGAGTGCGTGCTCGGCAAAGAGCATCAATGCGTTGCTGGCGAAGGCATCGGCGGCTGGACGAAGCAGATCCCATTGAAGTGCCTGTGCCTCCGCCACCAGTGCGGCAAGCGCGCCGTCGCTATCGCGGAGGATGCGCATCTGGGCGGCGCTCGGTACAAGATATATCGCCGATTCGGGCCGCGCCATCTGCTCGCGCCAGCCGGAGATTGTCTTGGGCGAGACGCTGACCAGCCAGCCATTGCGCCAGAAGAGGCGCTTCGGAGGCATGGCGGTGTCCGCTCGGTAGAACGGAGCAAGGTCTACATCGCTGTAGGCTGTCGCCGCGCCGCGCGCGAAACTGCCGCCGAGCGCCACGCCGATCACATCCGGCCCGTCCAACTCCGCGGTGAGTGTAGCGAGCAAGCCATCCGGCAGTGTGGCCGGGAGGATTTTCCCTGCCGGGTCGTAATTTGCCTGGCCCATGTTTAGCGTTTCCCTTCTTCCGCCAGGTGTGGACAATGCTGGCATTCTCATAGGCTAGATCACAGCAGCTTGCAGGTCAATCGTCACGCGGGTTCGACTATGTGTATGTACTTGCCGTGGTCTGTAGCGCGCTCGTGCCTTTAGGCATGAGTCGCTGAGCGTGGCAAGCGTGTGAAATAGGAATACCGGGGGACGATATCCATTTTCGGGGGCCGAAACGAGAATGCAAAAAAAGCTGGAAGCGGCCTCGAAGTTGCATGGAAAGGCTATTGGAAAGGTAGGGGTGTCATCGTCGTAGCGACGGTAACTTAGCGTTGCACACCGCTTCTTGCGCCCCAGGCGCTATATAATGGGCGCGCGGAGGCGAGGAGACGCCTAACCTCCGCATCCCACGAATCAATCAACCCGAAACAGTCCAAACACACGACATGAGGAGATGCCTACATGGCTGATGACAACTTCACGCTCACAACATTCTACGCCCAATGGAAAGAGTACCAGGATCGCCTTGCGACGGCGCTGGCGCCGCTTACCGCCGAGCAGTTAGCTCTACGTCC
>DAHUXT010000241.1 GCA_027307065.1 Ktedonobacteria bacterium | reverse complement strand
ATTACCCCCAGAAATCGGGCCGCTGCCCCGCCGAATTGCCAGACTCGCTCGCTGATGGCGAACAGTACGTCGCGGTCAATTGCCCGCAGCGCTGATTCAGCCAGGTCATCAGCGGCTCCAGCGCGGCCAGCGCGTTCGCCAGCGCGTTGACCTCGGGCAGATGGATGCCCTGCGACTGAATCGGATGCAGGATGCCACGGGTAGCCTGCTCGGTTTCGCGGTACAGTTGCTGCAGGTCGCGCGCCATGCGCTTGTAGCCTCCGCGTCCCAGATTACGCACAACCGGAGCGCTGAGAGGCCCGCTGGGATTGCCTGCCGCAAACAGTGGCCGCGATGGCGAGGCAGGCGCCGCCAGGGTTGCCGTCGCTCCATTGATCCCATTGGCTCCATTGACGCTGCCATCGGCCAACGTCGCGGAGACGGTGGGCAGTTGCGGCGAGGTCGCCTGGAGCAGGTACGCACAGACAGAGCGTGTCGCCTCGAACTGGCGCACGATGCCTGCCAGACGGCCCAGCGACATGCTCAACTGCACCTGGGTGCGCATGTTGCGCTGGCCCAGCGCCTGCTGCTGCGCGGCACAGGTTTGCAGAATGCCCGCCAGATCACTGTTGAGCCGGTTCGCCAGATCGCGCGTGCGGTTGGCGTTATCCATACGCTCTTGCAGGGCGTTGAGCCACTGAGTGAATTTGCCGCTGTTGCCTGCCTGTGGCGCCGTCGGTGTCGCGGCGGTGTCGCGTCCCTTGCGCCGGAACCAGCCACCGCGCTGCCTCGTCTGCTGCTCGTTCATGGTCTGCCTCCCTGTTCTTGCGGTGACATGCCCTCTCAACAATTTGCAGTGGCAAAGGATGGGATGGGTTCACCTCTCATCTGGTGGAGCGCCCGCCGAAGCCCGCTCAGACCACAGACCGAAATCCCCCTCCGTTGCTTGCGCCATCACTATATGCGGTCACTTGTAGCCACTGCCGTACAAAAGTGTCCGCGTACACATCTGTACGGTAGATTCTCCCCAGCGCCTGCCAAAATGGAACGTACGGGGGGCGTTGCCCCTCGCTGTCAGGCTGCCTTATACTGGAGGGTATGAGCAAGCAGACAAGTCTCAACGCGGCGCGCAGCAGCCATCCGTTGGTGGTGCTTTTGCGAGAGATTCGCGAGCGTCACCCGGAGGTATCGCTTACCGAAATCGAGGCGTGCATGGGCATTCCATTCGATACGCTCCGGCATATCGAAAAAGGCCGCCGCCCGCTGCCTGGTCTGCAAGATGGCCTGGGGCGCTGGATTCTCGGTCTGCTCGATTGCGTGCGCGCGACGCCCGAAGAGCGGGCGATGGTTGAGACGCTGCTCTCGCGGATCATCCTGATGGAGTGGAGTGAAGACCTGGGCGATAGCTAACGCGGTCGCTATTGGGATGGTTGGTATGCTTTGGGTGGCCTTTGGACGACGTGTGCTGGAAGGGACGGCAGATGTGGGTAGTTCATTGACTCCCGACGCCTTGCGCGATATTGCCTGGGCATTGCGCACCTCGCTGGCACAGGTCACGCCAGACCAGCTTGCGTCGCCGGAGTTAGCGGATTCCTGGCAACGCGCCTCAGACTGGCTCTGTACGGCAATGCGGCTCGCAGGCGACGCCCCCAACACAATCGCTAGCGATGCGCCACCATTCCCGCTGACAGGCGGCGAGTTACGGACGCTGCAAGAAGCGATAGATGCCATTGTTGCCGCCCGACTGAAAGCCAACGCGCCCAAAAGACCGTCCCGCCTCGAACGTCTCTACGCCCGCTCCTTCCGCCGCCCGCTGCTCTCCAGTACCACCCGTCTCCGACTGACCTTCTCCGTCGCGCATCGGTTCTCGCTGGTGCTGGCGAGCATTCTGGCGCTCTCGCTGCTGCTCAATATCCTCGACCTGACATTGATTGCCGATGCGCCGAAAATGCTGCTCTTTGGTGCGAATCTCGCCGTCACACTGCTGGCGGTAGGCGTCTGGTTCGCGTTGCATACGCATCTGCGCCGCCACGGATGGGCGCTGCCTCATCGCCAGGTGCATCTGCGCGGGTGACTGATAGACGCAAGGACTCTGGCACCAGGTAGCGCCGTAACCACATGGACCACATGGACTATACGGGGCGCGCCGATGGCGGGCATTGTGGGTAGGTCTCATCGTGGCGTGGCATAACGTAGCATCTGCGCCGCGCCGCCGTAGCTGTCATTTCCGCTGGTCGCCCACACCGCTAGCGCCCGCCAGAATGCCGCTCACCTATGCGGGGCAGCCACGCCCACAACGGTCCAAAGGGCCGGGCTACCTGCCGCGCTGTGCTACAATAAAACGCCATTATCGAGACAGAGGAAGGACGAATACATGGGCGCCAACGCATCACCGGCGCGTGGCATGCGCGATCTGCTTCCGCGTGAGGTGGAGATACGCGACGCGGTGACCGCGACCATACTGGGCTGTTATCAGCGCTATGGCTTCACCCGCATCGAGACTCCCGCGCTCGAACGCATCGAGCTACTGAGCAGCGGCGAGGGCGGCGAGAACGAGAAGATGATTTACAAGGTGCTCAAGCGCGGCGAGAAGCTCGATCTCACCGGCCAGGGTTTGCGTGAAGATGATCTGGTCGATCTGGGGCTGCGCTACGACTTGACGGTGCCGCTGGCCCGCTACTATGCCAATAACGTCGCCAAGCTGCCCGCGCCGTTCAAGGCGATTCAGATTGGCCCGGTCTGGCGCGCCGAACGTCCCCAGGCGGGACGCTATCGCCAGTTCATCCAGTGCGATATTGATATCCTCGGTGAGGCATCTGAACTGGCCGAGATCGAGTTGGTCGGCGCGACCGCCGAGGCGATCACCGCGCTGGGCTTTACCGGATTCACTGTTCGCATCAACGACCGGCAGATACTTTTCGGACTGGCGGATGCCTGTGGCTTTGCCGCCACCGACTTCGGCAGTGTCTTCATCACGCTCGACAAACTGGATAAAGTGGGGCTCGACGGCGTGCGCGCCGAACTGGAGTCAAAGGCTTTTGCTGCCGAGCCGATCGAGCGGCTGATGCGCGCCCTGAGCGGCTTTAGCCAGGACCGCGGCGACTTCGCCGCCACCCGCGCCGCGCTACCGGAGGGCATCCCCACTGAGCCGTTGAACCGTCTGGAGCGCATCATCGCTGTGCTGGCCAGCCAGGCGGGTGAGCGCTTCTCGCTGGTCTTCGATCCGACACTGGTGCGCGGCATGGGCTATTACACTGGCACGATCTTCGAGATCGAAGCACCTGGCTATAGCGGCTCTATCGCGGGCGGCGGACGCTACGACAAGATGATCGGCAAGCTGCTAGGGCGCGAGGTGCCCGCATGCGGCTTTTCCATTGGCTTCGAGCGGCTGATGCAGATTCTCGAAGAGCGCGGCTATGCGCCGCCAACGGGCAGCCAGAAACTGGCGCTGCTCTTCGACGCCGAGACCGACGACCTTGCCGCTGTGCTGGCGACCGCGAGCACGCTCCGCGAGCAGGGCTACGTCGTCAACATGCAGCCGCGCCAGAAGAAGATGCGCCGCCAACTCGACGAGCTCTCCGCGCAAGGGTATACGACGATGGCACTCTACCAGGCGGGCGATGCGCTGCCAGAGATCAAGCCACTGGAAGGCCACGGCTAGCCCCGCTCCTACCCCAGCTAACGCGCAACGGTGGCGAATCACCGCCTCCACGCATTGACACAACAAGACGATGGGCTTACACTATCTGCAAACAGCCGAGCGCAGTTCGCGTGAAACAGGAATCAAACTCGCCTGTGAGTCGCACGGTGATGCTGTTTTCGGCGCGCTAGCCCATAGGTCATGGGCGTATTTTGCAAACTGCCAGTGTATTCTACGCTGCGCGTTACCGATTGTAGACGGGAGCGTTATCAATACAGTGAGCAAGCCTATCTGGATATGGCTTGTTGCAGGAAGCGTTCTCTAATCCCAATGTTCCATGCCGTGCAAAAGAGTTTCTGCGCGGCCAGCGGTAATTTGGAGGGTTCCGTCCGCAAGGAGCGGAGCTATCGTCGGCGCGATCATTCGCGCCAGACATGTACTGGGTTCGGTTTTTGGAGGGGTAAGACACCATGAGCAACGACGGGCAGAACTTCGAACACCCGGTGAATCCGTCGGATGACACGCAGCCACAGCCAGCGGTGCATGTTGCGGAGGACGTGGCAGGCCAGCAGAGCCGCCGCAAGTTCCTGCGCACCGCTGTGATCTCTGGTGTCGCGGTCGCCACGGTCGGCACGACAGCCGGAGTGGCCGCCGCCGCCGCCAATCCGCATCCTGGCGTTCTCAAGCGCCTCGGCATCAACCTCGGCCGCCTCAGCGCGCAGGCAAGCTGCAGCATGTGCTGGGAAACGTCGGGGTTCGATAAAATTACGGGCTTCGACGTCAACCACACGAATGGAAATGCCAGCCCGCCGTCCTATTTCATCTGGTTCACGGCGCAGAATCTGCCAGCCGGCACCTACACGCTGACGGTCAGTCCCGATCCGGGTGCGTCGCCGTTCAAGTACGCCGCTAATGTCAACGGCAATGCCGTATTCCTCTACCAGCGGACGGCCGGTTCCACAGTGCAGTGCCCGCACTTTGATCCCGCAGTGCTTCCCGGCGACGAGAAGGAACATGCGAGCACACTTGCGGGCATCAACCCTTGGACAACCAGCGGCCCGCAGGACCTGCAGTGGGCGATCCACATCGACTGGAATAAGGTGAAGATTACGTCGGATACCATCTATACCTTCACCGGCACGCTGAAGGATGGCCAGGGCAATACCGTCTGCACAGCGTCCGTCTCTGCAACAGCGCACGTGAAGTAGTTTTCACGAACGTCGAGTGTTCTTCATCCACGACACGCCTGGTATGTTTCGTACCGGGCGTGTTTGCGTGTACGCATGACTCTGCTACAATGTCTCCGCGATGACTCACCATCTGACAGTTCGTGCCGACAGTGCCACCGATAAAAGGAATGATCGCCGTGCCTGTGCCAGGAGCGCCCCGCCGCCGCGATGACATCGAGACCCATCTGATGCCCGATGGCAGCGCGCTGCTCTACGATCCAGCCTCGTCGGAGGGGCACGCGCTCAATATCACTGGGTCGTTTATCTGGGAATATTGTGATGGCACACTGTTGCCCAACCAGATCGCGGCGGAGCTGGTGGCCGTGCTGCCCCAGGTAGCGGGACTGCATGACGAGGCGCTGCGCCTGATCGCCGACTTTGCCGAGATGGGCCTCTTCGCCAACACCATCGATCTGCCCGCCGCGCCCTCTTCCGCCAAAATGGCTTCGTCTGGCCAGCAGGAGAACCCCTGACCATGCCCGTTCGCCCATCACTCTCGTCATCCTCGATGCGACGCCACGCGCCCGCCGACGATTCGCCTACGGGTCAGCCGCTGCATGCGCGTGTGCTGGGCACACACATCGTGGTGACGAGTCTGCCCGATGCCGAACGCGCCCGGTTGGCCGATTTGCTGCGCCCCTTCCTCATCGCCGATGCCGCCGCCCAGACTGAAGATGCGCCCGTCGTCGCGTTCTCAGCCGTGTGGAATATGACGACGGGCCTATGGGACGTTCTGGGCGAGGGCCAGTTTCTCAATGGCGTGCCGACCGCAGATGCGATGCTGCTGCAGCTTGAGTGGCGCGTCATGAGTGCTGGTCTAGAGC
>DAHUXT010000240.1 GCA_027307065.1 Ktedonobacteria bacterium | reverse complement strand
TAAGCGCCCAACCGAAACGAGCAGCGGCGCTCGTAGACCTTGCCCAGTCTCCGGGTGCGCGGCATCCGGAGCAACACACATCGCAATCAGACCAACGATTCAGGCGTATGGATGGCCGCTCGGATTCTCGACAGCAAGGCATCGGGCCACTATAGCATGTGGGTCACAGCCCAACGACTTCCACTGAGACGCCGAAGAATGCGCCGTAGCGTTGGGCAGCGGCAAAGATCGCCTCTCGGTCTGGCGCGGTTGGCGGCTGAAATAACACGCACTCGACGACCGCGACGCCTTTCGCGACGGTGCGCCGCCAGTTGCCTACCACCTGCCCGCCGATGATAATCGTGGCGTTGAAACGCTCCCATTCGCCATTGCCACGGCCACCGGTTAGCGCGGCGCCGAACCCGGAGTAGCCCACCAGCAGCTCGTCATAGGTCGGCAGGAGAAACGCCCCCGGCGCAGGCTCGGCGACAGGCGGCTGTTCTGCCGAGAACCAGTAGGACTGGCCGTCAATCTCCTCGTGGCTCAGACGCGAGCCAAGCATCTCTATCCCCGATCGCGCGTCGGCCAGGGTCAGCCCCGACCACCAGGAGAAATCGCGGTCAGTGGCTGGCCCATGACTGGTGAAGTAGCGGCGGGTCAGCTCCGCCAACGCCTCCTCGCGCGGTAACGATTTCGCCTGGGGCGCTCGTTCCGCCAGCAGCGCGTAGGTGAACTGCTTGCCACGCCGCGGACCGCTACAGGTCACCGCGTCGAGTTCGGCGTTCATCACGATATGGCCGAGCCGCTGACCCTCCGCGACAATGCCTGCCTCCGCGAGCGCTCGGCCCAGTTCCGCACGTGTGAGAAACATCCCGCCAGCCAGCGCACCGCCGAGGATGTCATTGGCTCGTGCGAGCAGGGTATCGTCGAGTTCGAGTTGGCGGGCATAATAGGCCATCGTCGCCTTGACGCGCGACGTAGTCAGATCCAGCATCCAGCGAATATCGGCGGGCGCGACGAAATGCCACGTCGGGCGCATGACGTGGGTGCGCAGGAGACGCCCTTCGGCGAAGGCGCGCTCGATCGTATCGTCGGTTGCGTCACGCACCCGCATGCCGAGCGACCAGATGGCTCCCAGATACTCCTGCGACTGCACCGCGCCCATCCAGGAGACAACCTCTTCGGGGGTCGCGAACGGCTGCTGCGCCAGGCGCTGCTGAGACAGTCGCCGCAGACCGATGCTCGTTACTGGCATGGGCATGCTCCTCCTCAACCACGGATGCGCGTCTGTGATCCAACCTGGGGCGAGCGCTGCAACTCGCCCCAATAGTCCGTTTTCCGCTCCTCGCGACTATTGGTCGGCGCGCAGTCCGCGGAAGAACTGGCGAATATCGCCGACGAGCAAATCGGGCGCCTCCAGGGCGGCAAAGTGGCCGCCACGGTCGAACTCCGACCAATGCACGATGTTGTTGGCGCGTTCGGCATAGCGACGGATGGCGACATCCTCGGCGAACACCGCCACGCCCGTCGGTGTGGTTCCCGGTTGCTGGCCCCAACTCGACACATGCATGTTCTCGTAATACATGCGTGCGGATGAACCGGCCGTCCCCGTCAGCCAGTAGAGCATCACGTTCGTGAGCATGCGGTCACGGTCAATCGCCTGCTCAGGCAGTTCCGTCCCAGGATAGGTCCACTCGTTGAACTTCTCCGCGATCCAGGCGAGCAAGCCAGCGGGCGAGTCGGTCAGCCCGTAGGCCAACGTCTGCGGCCGAGTGGCCTGAATCTGGAAGTACCCATTCCCGTCGGTCAGGAAGCGGTTGAGGCGCTCCAAACGCAGCTTCTCGGTGTCGGTGAAGGTAGCCAACTCGTCCGGGTCCACCGGCCCGAACGGGATGAACCCGTAGGTGGCCGCGTTGACATGCACGCCGACAACGTGGTCTGGGTCGCCGCTACCCTGCTCGGGAGCGATCAGGGCGCCCATGTCGCCGCCCTGGGCGCCATAGCGCTCGTAGCCGAGCCGGCGCATCAGTTCCGCCCACGCCCTGGCAACGCGGGTCGTGTTCCAGCCCGCCGCATGCGTCGGCCCAGAGAAACCAAAGCCCGGTATCGACGGGACCACCACGTCGAAGGCGTCGGCAGGATCGCCGCCGTCGGCGCGGGGATCGGTAAGTAGGCTGAGAATCTCCAGGAACTCCACGACCGAACCAGGGTAGCCGTGGGTGAGGATCAGCGGCAGCGCGTTCGGTTCGGGCGAGCGCACGTGCAGGAAGTGGATGTTCTGGCCGTCGATCTCGGTGCTGAACTGGGGAAACGCGTTGAGTTTGGCCTCCCACGCCCGCCAGTCGTAGCTAGTGCGCCAGTACTCCGCCAGCTCCTGCAGATATCCCAGCGGCACACCGCGGCTCCAACCGACGCCGGGCAGCTCGTCAGGCCAGCGGGTGTGCGCCAGCCGCTCGCGCAGATCATCTAGGTCTTCCTGGGGAATACTGATCGTAAAAGGTTTGATGTCCACCTGGTTAGGCCTTTCTTCCTGATGCCAAGGCCGATGCTGGGCGAGATATGCTGTCGCCTCGGTGAATAGCCTTGCGTCACTGTCCTATACTCCAAGTATACCTGTGAATCAGGACGAGTTCGGCCCTGATTACATTGGATTTCGGAGAATCCGCCGTATATGTATTCGCCAACAACCCGTCTGATGACCGTGCTGGAACTGCTGGAATCGCGCAAACAGATGAGCGGGCCGGAGATTGCCCGGCGGCTGGAAGTGGACGAGCGCACGGTCCGGCGCTATATCACCATGCTTCAGGATATGGGCATTCCGGTGGACGCGACGCGGGGAGTCCACGGTGCGTATCGTCTGCGGCGCTCTCACCGCTTGCCGCCGCTGATGTTCACCGATGAAGAGGCGGTCGCCCTGACGCTCGGACTGCTCGCCATCCGCGAGTTTCGCTTCCCAGTAGACGCCGCTGCGGTGGAGGGCGCGCTGGCAAAGACAGAACGCGTGCTGCCAGAGCAGCCCTTACAACAGGCGCGAAGTCTTCAGGAGGCCATCACATTTTACGCGTCGGCACCATCGGCCACGCCTCAGAACGACTTTTTGCCCACGCTCAGCAGCGCGGTTCATCAGCGGAGGCGGATACATCTGCACTATCGAGCGTGGGGCGGCGATGAATCCGAGCGCGACTTCGATCCCTACGGCATCGTGTTCAATGATGGCTTCTGGCATACAGCCGGTTACTGTCATCTGCGCCACGACCTGCGCACGTTCCGCGTGGACCGCATCATTGCCATTGAGCCCCGCGAAGAACTGTTCGAGCGCCCCGCCGACTTCGATGTGCTGGATCACGTGCTGAGGTCGGTCGTATTCGCGCCCGGCACTGCGCAGGTCGAGGTGTTCCTGGAGACGACGATGCACCAGGCGCAACAGGTTATCCCGGCAACCTTGGGCACCCTGGAGCCAGCGGAGGGTGGCGTGATCCTGCGTCGCGGCGCGCTCCAACTTGAATGGGTCGCGCACATGCTGCTGAGGGTTGATTTCCCGGTGCACGTGCGCCAGCCCGCCGAGCTACGTGATCTGCTGCGCCAGATGGCGCGAAAAGCGCTACAGATAGCAGAAGAAGAGCATTAGCAGGACGTGACGATGCCCCGAACGCCAAACAACATCAGCATCCGGGGCTATCGGTTATAGCGCTGGGTCTAGTCTATTCCACCTGGGAGAGCTTCCCCGTGTGGACATCGTAGATGAGCCCGTAGACGGCGATAGTATTCGGGATGAGCGGCGACGCCTTGACGGCTGCGACGTCGTCGCGCACGCTCTGGGCGAGATCGCCGAAGGGTAGGAAGTCGGTGTGTTCTGCCACCTGATACGCAGTATCGCCAAGCTCAGCATGAATCTTCTCGCGAATCTGCTCGTTGCTGAAGGTGAGCATGCCGCAGTCGGTGTGATGAATGACGAGCACCGCATCGGTACCCAGCAGCCGCTCGGAGATCGCCAGCGAGCGGAGCGCGTCGTCCGTCACCCGACCACCAGCATTGCGGATGACGTGCGCATCGCCCAGGTGCAGGCCAAGCGCGGGCAGTGGATCAATTCTCGCATCCATGCAGACGACAGCGGCAACCTTGCTTGCGGGCGGCAGCGCCAGTTCGCCCTGTGTGAATCCTTCCGCATAGTGCTGGTTGCCAGCCAACAGCTCGTTCAATGGGACTCCCATGACCCTCTCCTTTTCCAGGCAGCCATGCCATCGGCACGTGCCCTGTGCTTCAGCGTGTAACACGCTCGACGTGATATGCGCGGACGACACACAACCGCGTGATACCCGCGCGGCGGCGTCCTAGGCATGAATATAGAGTAAGTTGATGGATATAATCAACATTAGATCCTGGCACACGCTAAAGCGATAGACCCACAGATGAGCACACCCGCGAGTTTGGAGTGCTCGATAGGAACGGGCGCAGGAGTCTGACCGCGGAGTGAACTGTAGGCTGGGGCTAGCCACCAGCCAGGAGCACCGGCAGCGTCACCGGTATATAGCCACGCCGCTTCAGCCCCTTGATGATGAGGGGCAGCGCCTGGGCCGTCTGCCAGCGGGAGTGGTAGCCGTCGTGCAGGAGGATGATGGCGCCGGAATGCACCGCCGAAAGGACACGATCGACAATGACCTTCACTCCTGGCGCCGACCAGTCCCGTGGATCGACATCCCAGGTCACGGTCGAGAGGCCGAGCGAGCGGGCCTGGGCGACCACGGCGTCGTTGTAGTCATCGAAGGGTGGTCGCCAGAAGGGCAGGCAATAATTCGCTCCCAGGACATTGTGGATCGCTTGCGCTGTCGCCGCCAGCTCCCACTCGCGCTGCTGGGGGGTAAGCCTGGTCATGTAGGGATGGTCCCAGGTGTGGATTCCCAGGGCGAAGCCGTCGTGTGCCTCGCGCCGCACCAGGGCGGGATACTGCTGCACATTCGTTCCGACGACGAAGAAGGTGGCAGGCGTATGCGTCTGCTCCAACGTCGTGAGCATCGTGGCGGTGAAGTCGGGGCTGGGACCATCGTCGAAGGTGAGGGCAACGTAGCGTTTGGCTGGCCCAGAAGTGATGACGGAGGATGCCGGATGTACATTGGGACCACAGCCAAGTTTGAGCGGTATCGTAGGTAGCGTGGATGGAGTGGGCGTCGCGTGCCGCTGTGTAGTCGTTGCATTCGGTGTCGCGGTGCCTGCAGCCATGCTCTTGGCCGAGGAGACACATGCGGAGACACTCACCAAGAGCACCGTCACCACCATGGTCACGGCCACTCCTTGCCCGACGCGACGCACAGATCTAGACCACATGAGGATCCCTCCTTTCGCGCGCACCAGCAGGGCTGCGCGAGTCGCTGTGACCCATGATACCAGCGAGGTCAAGGAAGACCACCGAATTGTCCTGTGGTGGACCTCACGCAAGCGCTGGAAACGCTGATGCCCCGAACGCCGACAGCATCAGCATCCGAGGCATCGTATTGGGGTGAAATTGGGGGTGCCCGATGGGGTTAGAACCCACGACCTCCAGAGCCACAATCTGGCGCTCTGCCAATTGAGCTACGGGCACCATAGAAACGCTCATTGAGTATAGCCCGGCCCAGTGGTCGCTGTCAAACGGCGCGTGTCGTATGCCGGCCGTTTCTCGTCAGGGAGTCGGGGTTGGCGTCGGCGGCGAGGGTGTCG
>DAHUXT010000023.1 GCA_027307065.1 Ktedonobacteria bacterium | reverse complement strand
GTGACGCGCCAGGATGTGGCGTGTCAGTCGCGGTAGCGGTGGGGCCGCCTGGACTGGTGCTGTTAGCGGTTGGTTGCGCGCCGGGCGGTGGCGTGCCATTGCCGAGCGCCGCTGTCGGGGTACTGCCAGCGGCTGGGTTGAATCCCCCGAGCAGGCCGTTTAGTGCTCCAGAGTTTTTGGGAACTCGGCCTCCCGTCTGCGGCAGCGCATTGGTCCCAATGAGCAGCACCGCGACAAGTGCCGCGGCGAGGACGGTTCCGGTCATCAGGCGGCGCTCGACAATGCCATCATCGGCGTCGTATGCGCGCGCGCGCCGTTGCGCCTCGCGTCCCCTGCCCTCGCTCTGCAGGCTCAGCAGGCAGAAGCTGGGAGCTGTCAGATAGGTCAACCCTTGCAGCAAGGCGAGCAACGCCAACCCGAATCCTGATGTGCCCAGTAGCCACCAGGGTGTCGCCAGCGCTACCTTCGCCAGCGCCACCGAACCGCCACTCTGGCTCAACTGGGCCAGCGCGCCCGGTGCACTCTCAGCGAATAGCCCAACGCTCAGCGCGAGGCAGGCCCCAGCAAGGACAGACTCTGTCATGGTGCTGCGTAACACCTGGAGCAGATGGCTGCGTCCACCCTTGGGTGTGCGCAGGGAGACGCCGCGTTTGCGTACCAATCCCTGCAAACTGGCGAGCGTGACCACCCATCCGAGGCTCCACATGATGCCGACCGCGCCAAAGGCCTCGATCCAGGTACAGCGGCGTGTTGCTCGCAGCCCCCAGAGCGTCCGCAGCAGACTGGTAATCCAGAAGGCCAGTGGCAAGAGCAGCAGCGGACCGCCTAGCACCGCGAGTCGCAACGGATGCCCAAGCAGGCGCAGCCAGCCTGTGCAGAGCAGGATTGCGGTGAAACCGAATGTGAGTGCATCGCCATACCATTGGAGTCCGCCGAGCAGGTAGTGGTAGCGCTGCGCGCCAGTAAGCCCAGGCGCCGTCCATTGCTGCTGGTCGCGAGGCCGACGAATCCAGGGCAACAACGCCGCCCAGTGCTTCCGTAGAATCTGAATGCCCCCGAAGCACCAGCGAAATCGTTGCCGTTTGAGCGCGTCGAATTCCAGCGGCATGAGGCCGCGCCCATAGGAGCGGTTCACGAAATGCCCCTCGTAGCCGCGCATCAGTAGTCGCAGACTGGCCTCGGCATCCTCGGTGATGCACCACTCGTCCCATCCGCCGATCTCTCGCAAGGTATTTGCGCGGATCAGGCCCATCGTGCCGCCGAAGATGATCGCGTTGCGCTCGTTGCGGCTGGGCATGCTGAGGTCGAAGAAATAGCGATAGGCGTGATAGCAGGCGCGCTGGTAGAGCGTGCTTTCGGGGCGATAGTCGCGATAATCTTGTGGCGTCTGGACAAACGCGACGTTCTCGTCGTCGAAATAGGAGACCAGATCGCGCAGGTACTCTGGCTCGACGATATAGTCGGCATCCACCACGCCAATGATCTCGAACTCCGGCGGCGTCATCGCCAGGGCATAGTTCAGCGCGCCCGACTTGAAGCCCGGCCAGTCTTCCAGGTGAAGAAAGGTGAACCTCAACCGGTTACAGAGGGCTTCCAGGGGCTCCCAGGTCGAAGCTTCTCGTGTGTTGTTATCGACCACGAAGACCTGATAGGTATCATGTGGATAGTCCAGTTCCGCCAGCGCCAGCAGCGTCTCCTCCACCAGTTCGGGTGGCTCCTCGTGGCAGGGGACGTGCAGCGCCACGAGCGGCAGCCCCGGCGTGTCCCAGTCATCATTGCGCATGAACTCGCGCGCGCCGTTCGCGTCTAATGCTGTTCGCTGCTGGCGTGGAATCAGCCCCTGTGGCCGGGCTTCCGGTCGCCGCCATTTCCGGCGGCAGACTACGTCGATCAACTCGTGCGAGTACGAAAGCATCAAAATGATGGCGACGCACTGCATGACCAGCAGCACCAGCCCGAGCACGCGCCCCACGAGACTTAAGGGCAGAAGAAGCGTAATGATCCCGGCGACGGCAAGATAGAGGAGGCTGGCTTCGGCCAGAAACAGCCACGCCGCGTGCCCGGCCGCGTTCCATGTAGGAAAGACGATGACGACGAGTATGGCGAGCACCGTGCTGATCGTCGCGCAGACAACGACCTCCGTGCGCGCAAAGCCGAGCTTGATAGCTATCATGCCGCCGATGCTCTCGATGACGAGCGCCAGGATGATCGAGAAGAACGGCGCTGGGCCGCCCAGTCTACGGCCAATCAGGAGTAATAGCGCAGCCGAGAGCAGCAGCCAGATAAGTGTGAGCATCAGCGCGTGGAAAAGCATCAGCGCGCCCTCGAACTATAGGATGACCAGCGCAACGACCTACCTCATCTCGACTAGTACGAATAGAACTCCGCTGCCAAGCGCTACAGCCAGCAGCCCCTGCCCAAGCGCGGCGAGCATCTGCATGCGTTCACGTGTGGCATGCACTGGCAGTACACTGTGATCGCCGGAGGCACGCTGACGTTGCCGCCAGCGATGGATGCGGCTGGAAAAGCCCGTCAAGCGAATCAGTGCTGCCAGAGCGACGATGCACCCTAGCAGGATGGCAGGTATCCCGCCGAATATGACGCCCACGAGCGCATACGATGACCAACGCAGCAGGCGTTCACTGGCTCCGCGACGGCGCTCATCCGGCGAGAATGGCTCCGCGATGGCGCGATGTTTCGACACGCGGGCCTTGCGATCGCTCCATGGGTCGCCGACGAGATAGCCGGTATCATCCTCTTCCAGAAAGCGCACAATGAGGGGACCAGTGGCCGCTGGTATGTCGTCGCTATATGGCTCCGCTGGGTGCGGTGGTTGGGGAGCATATCGGCCGTAATCTCTCCGCACCATGCTTTCCCTACATTCTCACATACACGTCTCACATAGACGTCTTGTCCCGCATAACTGCCAGATGCGCCGGCGCATTTCAGGCTATCGGCGTCCCTTCAGCCTGTCAAGAAGTGTGGATAAGTGGGCCAGACGTTATCGTGCTGGAACCAATTGGCATAACAAACTGGTACCCAGGCGTTATGGCTCCAGGGGAATCGCCACGGTGCCATCGGCTGCCACTGGCCCGGACGACGGACGCAGTAGGGAAGTCGGTGTGCTAGCGTTATTCCCAGCCAGCAGCCGCAGCGGGCCAGCATGGAGTGTGGGGACACGTAAGCTGCCCCGCACCTGGAGCATCAGCGTATCGTTGCCCGTCAACGCGCCCGAAGATACCCAGGTAAAGACCGTCTCGCCCGCGTGCCAGCGGGTCGGTTGGCAGTCTGTGCCGGGAGTCGCGCGTGAGCCGCCGCTGGTGTCGCGCACCGCCGACGAGATGCGGTACCACGGTGTGCCACGACTCGTCGGCGTGGAGCCGAGTACCGTCCACCGCAGCCGTAGCATTCCATCCTGCTGCATCGCTAGCGCTTCGAGTCGCAGCCCGTTGCCCGCCGCATCGGCAAATGTAATCGGTGTGAGTGGGCGCTCACCCAGCAATACTGGCAGCGTGCCGTTCATCTGATAGACGGCGATATCCCCGCTGCCCGCCATACTCAGGTTGGCGACCGGCGACAACTCGGGCAGGCTGGTAATCAGCGAATTCGCTGGCCCCGCTGGTAACGTCGCTACCACCAGCGCGGGCTGTTCAGTGGGCGCGGGCAGCACCAGGCAGTTCGCGGCTGATCCGACCCGGTCGGCATGTTCACTGACTGTCAGATAATCCAGCGGCGCACGGTAGCGGACATTCTGCGGCAGACTGACGAAGATGGCGCGCGCGCCTTGCTCCCTCTGGAGCGCGCCCAATGCCGCGTCGAGTTGCTGCATCTCGGCGAGCGGATAGCCATAACTGGTGAACGCATCGAATGAGCCGCTGGCGATGGTCGCCGGCAAGAACACCGCCTGCGCTGCCTGCGCCAGCACGAGTAGCCCTAGCCCCAGCAGAATACCCGCACGCGCGATCTGGCGGATTGCCCTCGTCTGCGGCAGGAGCCTGCCAGCCAACCGTACTGCCGCCTGGAAGGAGAATCCGGCCGCGATAAACACTGCCGGGTAGATCACCAACAAATAACCAGGGAAGAGTACGCTGGAGTGTCTTAGCATCAGCGCGATGGGAAGTACAATCCAGAGCCAGAGCAGCAGATGGGCACGCCAGACCGCTTCCGCGCGCAGGCCATGCCAGATCGCCAGCATTCCGCTACGTGCCCGCGCCCGTCTGCCAGAGCTGGTGGCTGTCGCGGCGCCTTCACGCCAGATATGGGCGCCGACTCGAATGAGGCGCTCCGTAAGCACGACCATCCCAGCCACGAAGCACAGCATCGCCACGACGTTGAGCACGGTAAACCAGACTCCAAGGTGCGCGTAGGGCGACTGCGGCCCAAGGGCGCCCGCCGAGGGTCCACCGAGCGCCGCGAAGAGCACGCGAAACACGTCGAGATTGAAGCTGCCACGATGCGTCGCGTAGGCGGCGAGCGCGCGCAGGTCGGACCCCCGACTCACATATTCCCAGAGCACTGTAGGCGCCAGCAACAGCGCGATCACCCCCACCGCGAGAACCCACTCGCGGCGTGAGGGCATCGCGCGGCGCGGCGTAAGCAGGAGGCCCAACAGCGAGACAGGGATTAGCAGCGCGGCGGTCGGATGAAGTTGAATCGCGATGGTCATCAATGCGACGTGCGGCACGAACCACCATCGCCGACCGTTGACGCACCCCAGATAGAGCGTCAGGATCCACAATGCCAGCACCGGCGGCAGGTAGTTCTGCTGCCAGATAAAGCGGCTGAAACCAACGGTCTCCGCGCAACTGGCAAAGAGGAGCGTACCACTGGCGGCAATGAGGCGGCCAAAGTAGCGCTGGGCGAAGATATAACAGAATGCGACACCCAGCACATTCCAGAGCGCAATCGAGATAGCGGCGGGCAAGGGATCCTTGCCGAAGATCGTAAATGGCATCAGCAGGTAAACGCTCAAGGGAGCATTCAGCGTGCCGATGGATGACCAGATGCCCGTGACCGGGAACGCCCGCTCCAGCCACGCGTTTCGCGCCAGTTGCATGGCCGATGTCTGATCATATAGGAATGAGGTCAATCCGATGTGCCAGAGGCGCAGAAACGCGGCCAGCGCCACGATCAGCCAGAACTCGGGATAGCGCAGCCAGACAAATCGCGGCTTGCTCTGCTGCTGGCGGACCGGAGTGATGACCGGCACGCGCACCGTCGGGGCGTCCACGACCGCATCGCGCGTCTGAGAAGGCTTACTCGCTGCCGTCGCGGCAAGTCGCATCGTCTCGGCGTCCTCAGCAGGCGCTGCCGCCGCCAGCTTTTCGGTCTCTATATCTGGCAGGGCAATGTCCGGGTTTTGGTCCATACAGCCTCCATACAATGGGTCTCGACGGGACTAGATGCGCCACATCTCCCGGCGCAGATATGCCCGAGCCGACGCGCGCAGCCAGGCCGCGACCTGGCGCGTGATGCGAATGAGCAGCGGGAGTGCGAGGTAGAGAAAGATGCCAGTGCTGGTCGCCATGTAGAGTATAGCGCTGGATGAAAGCGCCGCTGGAGCCACGAACGGATGCCACAACACGCTGAATTCGGGCGTGAACTGGCAGAGAAATTCCTGCGCGTAGTCGTGCGCTGTGCAGACGGCCAGCCCTGACTGCTCGAATACGACGCCGTCGATGCCGACCCAGAATGAGAGCACGAGCGCGGCGAGCGTCAGCAGATTCGCGCCCAACCCGGTGTTACGGGCATGAAGTCGCACGGCCAGAACCAGCGCCGCGGGGATCGAGGCGAAGAGCAGGAATCGCGGTCCCCAGAACCAGCCGCCATACCACGCCCACCAGTGGGCATAGACCAGCACCATACCGACCACGAACGCCACCCAGAGCAGATAGAGCACGGCGAGTTTTGGCCCGCTCTCGCCGCCCTGGGCCAGCAGATAGCGTCGGGCAGGGAGAAACAGGCCCGGCGCGAAGAAGATCAGCCCCTTGCCGAAGGAGAGCAGCAGCGCCAGTAGCCCAAAGAAGATGGGATAGTTGAAGCCGGGACCGCCAGAATAGGGCATCACGGTGTGAAAGCCCGAATCGCCCGCATAGCCGGAGTCGAATGGGTTGCCGCGACGAATCCACGCCTCCAGCAGCACGAGGAGTACGCCCGCCAACAGCGCGGCCAGATAGCGCCCCCGCCGCCGCCGCAGCGTGTAGACCAGCGCCATGCCTGCCAGTCCGAGCAGGCTCGCGGGGATGTTGGCGGCGCCCACCACCGCCAGCGCCCACCCGCCGAACGCTCGCAGACGCGTGCCAAAGACGGCCAGCACCGTGCCAACTGCGACGCACATCGCGGTGAACAGTTCAGCGTAGAACGAGAGCGTGTGCGCTGGGAACATCGAGGCGGTAACCAGTAACAGCAGCATCGTGCGAA
The DNA here is from genome assembly GCA_027307065.1 of Ktedonobacteria bacterium. Classification (GTDB taxonomy): domain Bacteria; phylum Chloroflexota; class Ktedonobacteria; order Ktedonobacterales; family JADMIN01; genus DAHUXT01. Next base: position 16,610 of record DAHUXT010000023.1, on the reverse strand, counting down.
CGATCTGGCGATCCATCACTCGGCGCAGCAGCAGGTACAGCGCCAGCAATCCCAGCACGAAGATCAGCCAGTTATAGTCCGCCACCAGCGCCTGTGGGCTGGCGAACACCTTGCCGAGCAGCCAGAGCGGCGTCGCGAACATCGGGCCAATCAGCGAATATTTAACGGTGGGGATGCCGTGGCCCGTCAGGATCTGCGTGAGCGCTGCGAATCGCGGAGCGCCATCACCACGTAGCCCACGGGGAAAGAGTAACAGCAGTTCGGCCAGTGAAATTGCCAGCAATAGCCCATCGAGCCAGCGGCTGCGGTAGCGGTGAGCGGCGCCGATGGTGTCTGTATCTGCTGGCGTCGTGTTGGAATTCTCATCGTTCACGGCGCGCCGAGACCTGTCAGGTCGGCTGGCAGCCGGTAGATACTACTATCCGTGCCAGTGGGACCGTTCAACTCCATCGGCACGAGCGGTTCACTGCCGCGCGCGCCTGAGAGCACACGCATCGGGCCGATGTTTCCCTGCCAGAGCCCAACCGTGCCGCGTCTCAGCGTCAACGTCAGTGGCATTCCTGGTAGCGGGGGCGCCTTTTCGGCGAGGCTGGTGCCCTCGGCGCTCCAGTTGGTCGTCACCCAGGTAAAAAGCGTCTCGCCCACTTCCAGATGTGTTGGCTGGCACGTTGCCCCGGCCACTGGTACTTGAACATCGGCGGGTGTGGTACTGTTCGCCCGTATCTCGTAGCGCGGCGCGTCTGATATGTTCGCGGCGCCATCACCATGCGTGATAGCCCATCGCTCGACAACCCACCGCAGCCGAATGACGCCCGCGTCGATGAGTGCTCCCGCCACCAGCCGCAGCACATCGCCGTTGCCGCTCTGCCACGTGGCGACGGGCAGGGCATGCTCGCCTGGAAGCAGCGGTGTCTGGCCGTTCAGCCGATAGATCACCAGAGGCTCATTGCCGGGCATGGGATAGTCCTGGATGTGGGTAGCGTTGGGAAGACTCGCCAGAAACCGCGCCTGCGGGCTGGCCGCCTGGGTCGAGACGATCAGCGCTGGGGCAGACTGGGGCGCGGGCAGCACCAGACAATCGCCTATGACGCCGGTGCGGGCGCTTTGCTCGCGGATGAGTGTAGACGTGAGGGCCGATGCGGTGTAGGGCGAAGGCATGCTCACCACTATCTGGCCCGCGTGTTGATCCCGCTGCATTGCGCTGATGGCGCTATCCGCCGCGAGCAGTTGGTTGACGGGATAGCCAAAATTGCTGTTGTTTACCTCGTTGCCGCCCACCGCCGCGAGAAAGAGCGTCGTCTGGATGCCCTGACCTGTGGCAAATAACAGTACCGCCGCCAGGGCCGCCCAGGTGACGACCTTGCGCGCATCTCGCAGGTGGATACGCAGCGTGACCAGCAGCCGTGGCCCCTCACGCGTGATAGCGTCTGCCGCGACGCCAACAGAGAGAAACAGTGCCGGAAAGAGAATGAACAGGTAGTGCGGTTGCACGGTCTTGCCGTGGCGCAGCATCGTCAGCGGCGGAATGGTCAGCCAGAGCCAGAGCAGCAGATATGCTCGCCAGCGCGTGTCAGCCTGGAGCGTCTGGCGCAGCGCCAACAGCCATGACCATGCGATTCGGGGATATCGCCGCCAACCCGTTGCCGCATTCGCCGGGACTGTTCGCACGCGGCGCAGGGGCGCCAGCGCCAGAATCGACAGGACAATATAGCAGCCGATATAGAGGATCGCCGCGACATGCTGTAGCGCGTCGTTCGGGCCAGCGATGCGGGTGAAGAGCGCCGTATCCAGGAAGTTGGGATAGGGCGTATTGTATCCTGCGTGAGGATAGGCGGGCGCGCCGATGATGTGATCGAACGCGTGAAGAACATCGAAGTTGAAGACGGAGCGCTGCTGGCTGAACTGGCGCAGCAATTGCACATCTGAGAAGCCGCTCACCACCTCCCAAAGCAACGTCGGCAACGCGAGCAGCGCTACCAATAGGGCGCTCAAGAGCACATCGCGCCGGGTTGGCCAGCGGGGCGCGATCACCAGCGCGACGACAGTGACGGCCAGCAGCGTCAGCCCGGTGGGGTGCAATGAGATGATCATGGCGAGCAGCAACAGATGAAGCGCCAGCCACGCCCGCCGCCCACGGATGACTCCGGCAAAGAGCGTGAAGGCCCAGAGCAGCAGCAGCGGCGAGAGGTAATTCTGCTGCCAGATGAAGCGGCTGTAGTTGACGGCCGCGCCACAACAGGCAAAGACGAGCGCCGAGCAGAACGCGACGCGACGGTTGAAATAACGCAGGGCGAAGAGATAGCAAAGGGCGACACCCAAGACGTTCCAGAGCGCCAGCCCGATCAGCGCGGGCAGCGGGCTACGGGTGAAGAGAAAGAACGGCATCAGAATGTAAACACTCAGCGGCGGGTTCAGCGTGTTGATGGAGGAGCGGATGCCGGTGATCGGCAGCATGCCGCGTACCCAGGCGTCGCGGGCCAGCGTCAGCAGTTGCGCCTGGTCGTCGAGCCACTGCGCGTGATCGAGATGCCACAGCCGCAGGAATGCCGCGATCAGCAGGATGATCCAGAACTCTGGATAGCGCGCCCAAAGAAAGCGCGATGTACGGTTGGTGGAGACCGCCGCGGACGCATCATCCAGGTGCGACGCCTGTCTCGGAATGCCTCTGGTATCCGCTCCGGTATTCGATGTGGATGCTGTGCCGTCTGCCATACGCTCCTGTCGCTCGTCGTGTTCGTGTTTGTGTTCGTCTGCCATTCCATGTGCTCTGGTGGGGTTGTGGCGTGCCCCTACATTTAATCACCCCGACCCTAGAGACTTCACGCGGGCGGCCAAACATGCTATGCTCGCTTCATTCACGGCGGATGAGCCACTCCACACCAAGGAAATGTTGCCGATGGAGGGAGCAGTATGCAACCACAGCAACCTTATGATGAGGAAGTCTACCGTGGCTCACTCATACGGGTTCTGCGCAGAACACTTTCGGCGCCAAGCGGTGGCCGCTCGCAGTACGATATTGTCGAGCATCCCGATGCCGTTGCCATTGCCGCGTTACGTGATGATCCAGCACATCCCGGCGATCCGCTGGTGGCGCTGGTGCGACAAGAGCGGCCCGCCATCAACCAGCGCACCTGGGAATTACCTGCGGGGCTGGTAAATCCGAGTGAGATCGGCCAGCCGGAGCAGACTGCCCGCCGCGAGCTGCGCGAGGAAACCAGCTTCGACGCAGATTCGATGCGGCTGCTGGTACGCACCTATTCATCCCCCGGCTTTACCAATGAGGCTGTCTCGCTCTTTCTGGCTACCGGGCTGGAATCTGTGGCCGGACAAACCGGCCCGCGGGATCCCACCGAGATTGGCGAGGTCTCGTGGGTGCGGTTCAGTGACGCGCTGGCCCGTTGCTGTAGTGGTGATATCAGCGATAGCAAATCGGTGCTTGGCCTTTTGCTGGCGCGTGAAGCGCTGGCGCCATCGAGTAATTCAGCTGGAGGCAGTACAGTGCCCTATTCCCCCGGTATGCCATATCCCATACAGCCAGACGCCGCGAGCCCGACCGATCCGCTCGCGAACGCCGACCAGACACTCAAGCTCGAGAGCATGATGCTCGCCGAGTTTAATTACGCGAGCGCGACGGCCTATCAGGCGCTCGACGATCGCGGACGGATGTTTGGCATCTATCTTGGCATCGCCAGTGTGCTGGCGGGTGGGGTCGGCGCGCTCTATGAATTGGGCAAGAAAGACGCCAATTCCGAGGTGATCGCTGCCGCGTTGCTGCTGTTGGCGGGCCTCATCGGCGTGGTCTTCTTCTTCAAAATCGTGCGTATCCGGCAGGCATTCTCTGATAGCCTGATCACGATGAACGTGATCAAAGAGCACTACATCTCACAGTTCAGGGCGACCGTTCCTGAAGTAGACAAGATCTTCCGCTGGCGCATGAAGAGCATGCCCTCGGCGCACAAGTTTGGCAGCCTGACATTCCTGGTCTGCGTTGGCATCATGACGATTGATAGCCTCGCGCTCGGTCTAGCGGCGACCGTCATCACTGAACTGCTGACCCATGACTCGAATCCTGATTTTATTCACCTGCCCAACAATCCGCTGATCTATGTGATCGGCATTGGGGTCTTCGCCCTGGCGCTGGCGGTGCAGTTCATCGCCTACGCGGTCATGCTGCGCGGCGCGGGGCAGAAAAAGGCCATCCAGCAGGTGGTAGGCGACCTCAATATTCCCCTGCCGGACGTCGTCAGGTAGCGGGCGGGCGCGGTCAGAGTACCAGCAACAGTCAACTACCCCATGGGAAACCCAGGGGCTTGCAGCTAGCCCGGAACGACAAAGCTGCCGCGTATGGCCGATTGACTGCGGCCCGGCAGAAGCGAACCTCTGCCGCGTGTGCATCATCAGATGCGTTCGTTGGACATTTTACGCTGGCAACGCTTCCTGCCAGCAACCCGCCGAATATCCAGGTGGGAAAGTGCGCTGTGCAAACCGTTCGCTCCGGCGAACCGGAGTGCCTAAGCACACAACCAGTATAGCGCAGAAGAGGAGACGGCGCTTACCCCAGCCCTGAAGGGCGGGGCCTCCGCGCTGGAGAAAGTGAGGAAGGCGTCATGCCGATGGATGCGCTCAATCCGCCGGGGCAGCGAAATCCGGCATACCGCGACGGTGAGCCGGGCGAGGGCGGACTCGATTCGACGCTGAAGATCGAGCATATGCTGCTCGAGGAGTATAACTACGCGGCGACGACGGCCTATCAGGCGATGGAAGACCGCGCCCGCATGTTCAATATGTACTTGCTGGTGGTCGGCATTCTCGGCTCGGCGTTTGGGGCGATCTATCCGCTTGGCGGCGGAGCGCGCAACTTCATCCAGCCGATCGCCGCTGTGGTGCTCTTCGCGGCGGGGGTTGCGGGCATCGCCTTCTTCCTATTGCTGATCCGCCTACGGCAGGCGTTTCGCCAGAGCCTGATTACGATGAACGTCATCAAAGAGTTCTATATACGCGAATTCCAGCAACAGATGCCCACTATCGTTCATGCGTTTCGGTGGCGACTCAAGGGAATACCCGCTGGGGAAAGTCGCGGAAGCGCCACCTATATCGTCTGTCACATGGTGGGATTCATTGGTGCGCTCTGTTTCGCTGGCTGCGCCTTTATGACGAACGAACTGTTACGGGCTGATCTCCCGTGGACGCAGATCTCAGCCCTTGGTATAGCACAGTCGTTGCTAGGAGCAACGGTCGCATTCGTGATCGCGCTGGCCTGGGCAATCCTCTACTATCGCAAAGCGCTCAGTCCCAAACAGGAACAGAAGCTGCTCGACGATGCCGAAGCGGAAGTGGAGAAAATGTAGGCACAGAAGCTCGCGGTCATCCCCACCAGAATGAGATGGCGAGGATACAATAGAGCCCTACGAGCGCCAGTCCCTCCAGCCAGGTAGATTTGCCGTCGTAGACGATGATCGTGCCTAGCAGCGCGGCCAGGCCCAGCGCAACCAGCAGCAGCGGCGGCACCACCAGTGTCAGATATGCGCCGCCCAGCACCAGACTCAACAGCACCAGCACCGGCGTCAGAAATAGCGCGACCTGGAGCGAACTATTCATGATGACGCTGATGGCGTAGTCGGGTTTGTTTGCTGCCATCAACTGGATGCCGACGACGTTCTCTACCGCGTTGCCCGCCAGCGCGACGATCACCAGGCCGGTAAATGCGGGCGAGATGTGCAACACCTTGATGGCTGGCTCGAGCGCGGCAATAAACCAGTCGGAGACCAACGCCGCCCCTGCCCCGGCAAACACGAGAATGGCGACCGCCAGCCAGAGCGGCCAGATATGCGACCCGGATTCCGCTGGTTCGGTGGGTAGGCTGTTGGCGCCGCCCGCCAGCGAAATGGGAATGCTGGCGATGAACACGATCAGCAAGACAACGGCGCAGGCGAGGCTCAGTCCTTCGCTATGCGGCGCGGCGGGGGTGTGCAGCAGGAATGCGAGTGTCGGTACGGCGAGCGCCGCGACGGCCAGCAGCGTAAGTGTGACCATCATGCGGGGCGCGTCCGAGGCAAAACTCTGCTCGCCATGGCGCAGTCCGCCGACCAGAAATGCGAGTCCCAGCACCAGCACGCTGTTGCCCAGAATCGAGCCGATCAGCGCGCCCTGTACCACACTTACCAACCCGGCGCGCAACGCGAAGATGCCGACGAATAGCTCTGGTAGATTGCCCAACGCCGATTGCAGCACGCCCGTGGCGCCGGGACTGAGCCGCGTGCCGAGCTGTTCGGTGGCGTCGCCGACCAACGCGGCCAACATTGCCAGCGCGACGCCCGCGACGACAAACGTGACCACCGCACCCGCGCCGGTAACACTGAGGATGCCCGCCGCGAGCGTTGCCGCCACGGCGATGCCGATCGAGATGCGTTGTCGTATGGTCAGCGCCTCGAATGCGCCCGCAATCCCAGTGCTATCCGTTGTCTTTGCCACGCGTGCCCCCTCAACTAACCCCGCCAGATACACGTGCGAGCAGTATAACATGGGCCGCTGCATAGCGCGTCCCGGCGAGCGTGGACGTCACAAGCATTCGCTCTTGCTAACGACTCGCTCCTGGCACATAGTATTCCCAATGAGGATGTTGCCACGGCGCATGACATGCGCGGTGAGGGAGGCAGCCATGAACCTCGCACAGACCAACCAGATCGCCAACCGTGACCGCTTGTTCCTGTTGATTCTCACCATCCCGATTGCAGTGCTGAGTCTGGGCGCGCTGCTCATTCCAGAACCATTTGCCCATCTGATCGGCGCGCTGGGAACCGCCTCCTACGTCTACCGGTTGGTCGGCGCGGCGGCGCTTGGCTACGCTGGAGCGATCGCCTGGGCGCTGCGGAGCAACCGCTGGTCGCGCATCCGTCTGCTGGCGGCTTCGCTGCTGGGGTTCAGCGTGGCGGGCGTGCTTGGCGCCATCCTGCAACTGCTGATCGGCGATACCAAAGGCATCGTGTATCTCATACTGGTGCTTGGGCTCATCGTGACGGCATTTACCGCGTACCTGCTCAATAAGCACCGTGGTTGGGTTCAACCTATGCCGAACATCCATAACTGGCTGGTGATCTTCTTCGTCGTCGCGACGCTGGTTGCTGTGCCCTTCGCGATTATGCCGCTCTTCTTCCCGACAGCGTTCGCGCAGTTGTTTTCCTTCCAGGCAAACGATTTGCTGCTCTATCGGCTGGGCGGAGCCGAGCTTACCGGCTATGTGGCGCTGGGCATCCTGGAGGTGCAATCGCGTGACATGGCTGAGATTCACCCGGCGGCGATCATGGTGTTCTTCTTCAACGCGATGGCCGTGGTTGCGAGTCTGCTCGCGCTGTTCACCGGCGAACGCTCGTCGCTGATCTACGTGGTCATTGTCGTCTCAGGGGCCATTGCCGTGCTGACGGTGCTCGAACTGTCGCGCCGCACCGGCGGCGACCTCTTTGGTGACCGGGAGTTCGCGCCGCAGCCGTCATAGTAGGTTTCAGACGTTGGCCGATTCTGTCTCTGCCTCAGCACTGTCTTCGACATCCGTCTCCGTATCCGGCGCTTGCGTGGTTTCTGGTTCGGCCTGTACCTGCGCCAGAATGGAGGCATGGTCGCGCAGTGATTCGCCGCTGCCGCCACGATGCCAGAGCAGCAGCTCGGCGGCGATGCTAAGGGCGATCTCGTCGGGGGTTCGCGCGCCCAGATCCAGCCCGACCGGCGCGTGCACCGTTGCCAACGTCTCAGCCGAGACGCCTTTACGCAGCAGCTTGCGGAAGATCGCGCGCACTTTGGAGGGGCTGCCGATCATGCCGACGTAGCCAGCGGCCGTGCCGAGCGCCGCTTCGAGCGCGTCCTGGTCGACGCGGTGGCCACGGGTGACGATGACCAGCGCGGTCATGGCGTCAGGGGCGAGAGTAGGCAGCAGTTCGGGGATATCGCCGACGGTGAGCGTCACGCTTTCTGGCAGGCTTGCCGCCTGGACGAACTCAGAGCGGTCATCCAGCAGCCCGACTCGCCAACCGATCGCGGTGGCCAGCCGGGCCAGCGCCTGCGCCACATACCCCGACCCTGCCAGGATGAGCCGTGGCTCCGGCCGCACCGGTTCGACGAAGATTTCTAGCGACGCGCCGCAGCTACCAACACTCTCGCCGCCCTCCGGATCGAGATGATAGATGAGCAGCGCCGTCTGCCCGGTCGTAATCGCCTGTAGTCCATCGGCGCGGGCGCGCGCATCGGTCTGCTTTCCACCCAATGTGCCGAGCATGCCGCCATCTTCGCGAACGAATACTTTGGTGCCCGGCGCGCAGGGCGCGGCCCCATAGATCTTCACCACCGTCAGCAGCGCACCTGCCTCGCCATGTGCCAGCGCCGCCGCGATCTCGCCGTACATAAGCCGCCTCCCGGAAGCCTGAGACTGCCCATAGCTTCTCTCTGGGAAGTATAGCACGGTGGCTAGCGTACCTACGCCTACCGTTTCCTTCATGGTATCTGAGATCGGCGCAATCAGGCGTTGCTACCGCCGGGCAAGCGCCTGCTCTGGCTGCGATGTGCTCTCCGCAACAGACGGGATCCGCTGGGGCTTCTCGGCGCGGCCACGCGAGATCGTAATCAGCGCGACGGCGGCGATAATGATGGCGGCAGAGGCCAGCGTAATCGGCGTAATTGGCTCATTGGCGAAGGCCCAGCCCAGGAAGACCGCTACCACCGGATTGACATAGGCATAGGTGGAGACGCGCGCCGCCGAGACATGATGCAGCAGCCAGACATAGGCTGAGAACGCGACCAATGAACCGAAGACAATCAGAAACGCCAGAGCCAGCGCCGACTTGAGCGAGATCGCTTCGAGGTGCACCTGTGACCATTCGCCGGTGACCGTGGCGACCCCGACGAGCAATGCGCCGCCCGCCAGCATCTCCATCCCGGTGCCGAGCAGGGGCGTCTTGGGGAACGGCGCTCCCCGCGCATAGAGCGATCCCGTAGCCCAGCAGACGGTGGCTACCAGCAGCGCCAAAATGCCAATGAGATGCGGTCCCGTGCCCGATGCCCCAGCCTGGCTCGCCAGCAACGCGACCCCGGCAAAGCCAATTACCAGTCCGACGATAGTCAGCGGATGCGGGCGCGTGCCGCCGGGCCGTAGCCAGTCGATCAGCGCCATCCAGAGCGGAACGATGGCCACTAACAGCGCGGCAAGCCCAGAGGGGACCTGTAGCTCTGCCCACGAAACGATGCCATTGCCGCCGAGCAACAGCAGTCCGCCAATGATCAGCGCTGAGCGCCAGTGCACCAATTTCGGGCGTTCGGCGCCACGTAGCCGCATCCAGATGTAGAGAATTGCGCCAGCAATGAGAAAGCGGACGCCTGCCATCAGGAATGGCGGCATGGTTGCGACGGCGAAACGGATAAAGAGATACGTCGAACCCCAGATGATGTAGACGGCAGCGAACGCCAGGATAACTTGTGAACGCGGGGTAGTGCGATTAGCCAGCATCAGGAAGGTCTTCTTTCTCCAGAGATGATGGCAGCGGAATCTGCGCTGTCTCTTTGAGCGTTGAAAGCACGATGGTAGTGCGAGTAGACCGAATGGACTCGATGGCGCCGAACCGCTGTCGGAGCAGCTCGCCGAGCGCGTCGGTATCGGCAATGCGCACCTTGACTAAATAACAGTCTTCCCCTGCAATGTGATGCACTTCCTGAACCTCAGGCATGTTCGCCAGTAACCTGCCAGCATCATCTGTGCCTGTGCGCTCGTCGGCAATCACGAAGATAAAAGCCAGCAGCCCGGCGTGGAGCGCCTTGGGATTCAAACGTGCCTCGTAGCTCGCGATCAGGCCGCGCGTCTCCAGCTTGCGAATGCGTTCCAGAATCGCGGAGGGGGCCATCGCCAGCCTCCGGGCAATCTCCGCGTTTGACGTGCGGGCATCGTCTTGAAGAATAGACAGTATTTTGTTATCGATTTCGTCAATCATTTGGCAATACCTCCGTTGCAGAGAAGATACATTGGCATAAACGCGCTGTCAAGCACAAAATCACATTTCGCCCAATCTACTCCATTGAGTCGGTATCCTGGTGTGTGCCGCCAAGCGTTACCCAGTGATTGCGCGTGTCTCTGGCCATGGCAAACAGTTCTTCGAGCACGTCATCCGGTTCCGTGATGTGGTCCCGGATCGCCTGCAGTGTGCTGAGATAGCGATCAAGTGACGCGAGGAGTTGACTGCGGTTGGCGATACAGATGTCACGCGCCATTCGTGGGCTGCCCGAGGCGACACGTGTCGTATCGCGGAATCCGCCTGCCGCCAGCGTGAGAGCGTCCGCTGCGGTTGATGACTGGCCGACGGTCAGGGTTAGCGCGGTCGCCGCTAGCAGCGGGAGATGACTCACCAGCGCCACGGCTTGGTCGTGCTGGTCGGGGGTCAGTATCCGCACGCGCGCGCCAAGGGTCTTGGCCAGCAGTGTAACCCGTTGGATCGCGGCGTCGGACGTCCGTGTTGAAGGCGTCAGGCACCAGGCACACCCGCGAAAGAGATCCGCATTGGCCGCCTCGACCCCCGACTGCTCGCTGCCCGCCATCGGATGGCCGCCGACGAACTGGCCTGGCGCTGCCAGCAGCGACTCTGCCCAAGCGACGACGGCCGCCTTAGCGCTCCCGAGATCGGTGACTACCGTTTCGGCGTCCAGCAATGGAGCAAGCTCCTTGAGCAGATCCCGCATCGCCAGCACAGGCGTGGCCAGCACTACCAGATCGCTTTCCGCCACCGCTGCCCGGAGCGAATCACAGGCGACATCGATGGCGCCAAGCTGCTGTGCGCGCGCAGCGATACCAGGCTCGCTATCGTATCCCGCCACGACATGAGCATGTCCACCTGTGCGAAGCGCTACGCCGAGTGACGCGCCCATCAGCCCTAATCCGATGATGGCGACCCGATCGAACACCGCTGCGCTCGGCGCGGCGGTTGATGGCGCATCGGCGAATCCGGGCCGCAGGCCGACAGCTTCGCGTAAGTAGACATGCCGCAGGTCGCCCTGGCCCTTCGTCGTGTTGATGTGCAGCAGCACGCGAATGCAGCGGGCGACGCTTCCCGGCACTGGAATCTCGCGGGCGCAGAGCAACGCTACCTCAGTCCAACCTAACTCGCGCGCAGCCAGGGCAGGATACGCGGCGTCGAGGTCGTCGGTGACGGTGAAGAACGCGCTGCCGATATCTTCGATGGCGAGTGCATTGCGCGCCATTAACCGTTCAAGGAGTTCGCGCGTGGCGGCAAGAATCGCCTCAGTACTGTTATCGGCCGCGGTGGTCGCGCCGCGCAGACCCCGGCAGCGCATAGCGGATGCGTCGTCCATAGAACCATGACTCCCTCGGCAAATCGCGGACAAAAAAAAGCAGAAGCATTCTCGCTTCTGCTACCCTCAGGCTGGTGATGACGCTCGTCTTCTATCGTATGCGCTCGCGCCCACGCGCTGACACCCGACGCACCCTGCCAGAGGGACGCCGGTAATAATACCTGTCGATAGGTGTGGTGAAATGCGCTGTGATCATGGCAGGGACTATAGAGGGAGAGTGGCGCGGGTGTCAAGTAGACATAATGTGTATCGACGCAAGGAACTGGTATGATGTAGCATCGTTTGCTTCTTCCGTCGTCAGGTGCTACGATGGCCCCGTCCTCACTGCGGATCGTGCGCCAATTGACGGTGACTTGTGCAGTGTAAAGGGCGATGTATGCCCGTTGAGGGCCAGAGGGAGTGATGAGGTCATGCCACTGTTCATGGACATCCATCACCATGTTGATGGACTGACTGCCGACGCGGTAAAAGGAGCGCACGAAGCGGATCTCAAGACACAAGAGGAATTCGGTGTCAACTATCTCCAATACTGGTTTGACGAGGGATCTGGCAAAGTGTTCTGCCTCGTAGAAGCTCCCAATGCCGAGGCAGCGGCAGAGGTACATCGTCGCGCTCACGGTCTCGTCGCCGATGAAATCGTTGAGGTGAAGCAAGGCTCGTAAGATATCGTCCACGTGTTAACTCGCCTTCGCAGAGCGCTCCCACTTCGCCAACGAGGTTGGAGCGTTCTGGGCTATGTGGATTGCTGGCATGGCGTCGGCTGTGATATACTATTCGAAACATCCTTTAACACCAGTCCTGCGAGGCTGGGAAGGAGCATATTAGGTATGGTCTGTACTGCTGTCTGTCTCTCGCACGCATCGAATTCAACCTGGTTTTCGGTCCTTCATCCCATCGAGTGCGATGGTGGTGGAGGCTTTTTTTATGCCTCTTCTTTTGCTGCCCCGTCATGTACACCTTCGTATTCAACTGTTGTGCCTATAGGTGCGCCACTAAAGGAGTCGGTGAATGGCTGCTTCTCGTGAGGCTGGCAAGGTGATCTTTAACGAAGAGGAGATGCGCCGGGCGATCTCCCGCATCGCGCACGAAATCCTCGAGCGTAACGTTGGCGCGAGTGATCTGGTGCTGGTGGGACTGCACACGCGCGGGTTGCCCTTGGCGCAGCGCCTGGCCGAGCGCATCAACGCACTGGAGAGCATTTCAGTTCCTGTCTATGAGCTAGACGTCACCAACTATCGCGACGACCGTCCCACACCGCCCACTCGCCCGCCGCTGAATCTTCCGGTCGCGGGGAAGACTGTCGTGCTGGTGGACGACGTGCTTTTTACTGGCCGCACCACTCGCGCCGCGATCGATGCGCTGGTGGCGGCGGGACGTCCGCGCCGGGTGCAGCTCGCCGTGATGGTGGACCGCGGGCATCGCGAGTTGCCGATTCGCGCCGACTATGTGGGCAAGAATGTGCCAACCGCTCTCTCTGAGAGCATTCGCGTGCACCTGCGCGAGACCGACGGCGCCGATGCGGTAATCCTCGCGCCATCGCCCGAACGCGGCAGGGATGCGCCCGAATCTGGAGGTGCAACGACATGACCAGAGCGGGGAAAGTCGCGTACCAATGTTCGTTCTGCGGCAAGACCCAGGAGCAGACGAAGCGATTGATCGCGGGGCCGAATGGCGTCTACATCTGCGCTGAATGCGTGGCACTCTGCCGCGAGATCATCGAGCAAGAGACGCCACCGCCTGTGCCTGTGCCTGGGCAGTGGACCGCGAAGACCAACAACTCAGTCTCCACCTCCGCGCCGCTGACATCCGCCGCGCCCACCAGGCGCCAGCATGTGCTCGATCTGGATGACTGGACACCTGACGAATTGCGTGCGGTGCTCCGGCGCGCCGCCGACATGCGCGAAATGCTGAGTCAGCCCGAGGTACGGCTACGAACGCTCCAGGGACGTGTGCTGGTCAACCTCTTCTACGAGAACAGCACCCGAACGCGCATTTCCTTCGAAGTCGCTGGCAAGAAGCTCGGCGCCGATGTCGTCAACGTGACCGCTTCGGCCAGCAGTGTGACCAAAGGCGAGTCGCTGCGCGATACGGTCGAGACACTCCAGGCGCTTGGGGCGCAAATCGTCGTAGCGCGTTCCAGCCAGTCTGGAGCGCCCGACCTGATTGCTCGCGCCATTCGCGGCGGAGTCGTCAACGCGGGCGATGGGTGGCATGCTCATCCGACCCAGGCGTTGCTTGACCTCTTTACGCTCGAACGCCATCTCGAGACAGTCGCGGGCAAGCGCATCGTGATCCTGGGCGATATTCTCCATAGTCGGGTGGCGCGCTCGAACATCTGGTCGCTCACCGCCGCCAGAGCTGAGGTAGTGCTCTGCGGCCCGCGCACACTGCTGCCGCCAGCCGCCGACGAACTCTATGCCGCGCGTCCGGTTCCGGGAACGGGCGCTGCTCGGCGGGTCATGGTCGAGCCCGATTGCACACGTGCGCTGACCAATGCCGATGCCATCATGGTCTTGCGGCTGCAGCGCGAACGCCAGCAGGCGGGTCTGCTGCCCTCACTGCGCGAGTATTCGCGGCGCTACGGGCTGAACGAGGCGCGACTGAAGCTGGCCAAGCCCGGCGCGTTAGTGTTGCACCCGGGACCGATGAACGAGGGGCTGGAAATCGCGTCATCGGTCGCGCATGGCTCCGCCTCGGTCATCGAGGAACAGGTCACCAACGGAGTAGCCGTGCGCATGGCAGTGCTGGAGATGGTCGCCGAGGCGCTGGCAGTGGAGACAGCAGGTACAAAGGAGTGAGCGGCATGACGCAGCGGGAACAACTGGTGCTGACGGGCGCGCGGCTCGTCGATCCAAGCCAGCACATAGACGGCCAGGGCTGGCTGCTCGTGCGCGAGGGACGTGTCGTCGCGCTTGGCGTTGTTGGCGTTGATGGTAACGACGTGGACTCTCACGAACTCAAGGCACATCTGGCCGCGTCGGATGCTCCAGTGCGCACGGTAGAACTGCCCTCCACCTGGGTGCTGGCTCCCGGTTTCGTCGATCTGCACGCGCATCTCCGCGAACCGGGATTCGAGGGCAAAGAGACGATTGCCAGCGGCGCGCGTGCGGCAGCTCGTGGCGGCTTCACGACGATCTGTTGCATGCCCAACACTAACCCAGTGATTGATTCACGTGCAACACTTGACTTCGTGCTGGCGCGCGCGAAAGGTGCTTCGGCGCGGGTGCGTCCGATCGCGGCCATCAGCAAGGGCGAGGATGGTCGCGAGTTGAGCGAGATGGCCGAACTGGCTGAGGCGGGTGCGGTCGCTTTATCAGACGATGGCCGCCCGGTGCATAGCAGCCGCCTGATGCGGCTGGCGCTGGAATATGCCGCGCCACTCGGGCTGCCAGTCGTGGAACATTGCCAGGACGAAGATCTGGTTGGCGGTGGCGTGATGCATGAAGGCGCGGTGGCGACAATGCTCGGTCTGCGTGGCTGGCCCGCGGCTGGCGAAGATGTGATGCTCGCGCGCGATCTGGCACTGGTGCGCCTCACGGGCGCCCATTACCACGCGGCCCACCTGAGCACATCTGGCGCGGTGGAATTGATACGGGCGGCGAAGGCGGAGGGACTGCCTGTTACGGCGGAGGTCACCCCCCACCATTTGTTGCTGACCGATAGCTGGGTAGCGGGCGAGCGCACCGGTCCACTGGCGTCGGCTCTGGCAGCCGAGGGGACGGCGCTGGCACCAGGCTGGCGTTATGACACCGCGACGAAGGTGAATCCTCCGCTGCGGACGGAGACGGATTGCGCGGCACTGTTGGCGGGGGTGTTGGACGGCACGATTGATGCCATCGCAACAGATCACGCGCCCCATACGCTGGTAGATAAAGACTGCGAGTATGGCGACGCGGCGTTTGGTATCTCCGGGCTGGAGACGGCACTGGCCTCGCTGCTGACACTGGAGCGCGCTGGTCGTCTACCACTGGGCACGCTGATCGCCGCGCTGACGGTGCGGCCTGCCCTGGCGTGGGGGTTGGCTGCTGGCACATTGCTTCCCGGCGCCGATGCCGATATCATCATCTTCGATCCCGGCGAGGAATGGATCGTGGACCCTGCGCGGTTCGCCTCACACGGGCGCAATACGCCGCTGGCGGGTGTGTCACTGCGCGGTCGGGTGCGGATGACGCTGCTCGGCGGCGCGGTGGTCTACGACGCGACACACGAGAGTCAAGAGACACTGGAATCGGCGCACTAGCGACATACCGGGCCTACGAGTGAGAGGACAGTCGATATGGAATGGCAGCGGAGCGAACAGTTCGCGGTGCTGGCGCTGGAGGACGGCAAGACCTTCTTTGGGCGTCCCTTCGGCGCGATCGAGGCGATGCGGTCTGGCCGCCGGGGCGAGGTGGTCTTTGCTACGGGCATGACCGGCTACCAGGAGATTTGCACCGATCCCTCCTATCGCGGACAGATGGTTGTGCTGACCTATCCGCTGATCGGCAACTATGGCGTCACTCTGGCGGATGTCGAATCGCGGCGGCCCTGGCTCTCCGCGCTGATCGTGCGCGAGGCCAGCAACGACTACAGTAACTGGCGCGCCTCCGCCTCGATCGACGACTATCTGGCGGCCAACGGCATTCCTGGCGTCTGTGAACTGGATACCCGCGCCCTCACGCGTCATCTGCGCGAGCACGGAACGCTGCGCGGTGTGCTGCGCGTCTACGAGGCCAGCGAGACGCCAGACGTTGCTGAGTTGGTGGCCGATGCGAAGAAAGTGCATACCGTCACCGAGCTGGATGTAGTCGCCGATGTCTCGATCAAATCGCCCGATAGTTGGAAGCCCGATGAGCCCGTTCCCGCTGATGCGCCGCGTGTGCTGCTGATCGACACAGGGTATAAGCAGAACATCGCCCGCAGCTTGGCGCGCCGGGGACTCGATGTGCTGATCGCGCCGCACACGGTGGCACTCGAAGATGTCCTTCGCATCAGCCCCGATGGTGTGCTGCTCTCCAACGGACCAGGCGATCCGGAGAGCGTGGCGAATCTGGTGGAGTTGACGCGGGCGCTGGTCTGGGATGAGCAGATCCCGCTGATGGGCATTTGCCTCGGCCACCAGATACTGGGGCTGGCAGCGGGCGCTCGCACCAGCCGACTGCTCTTCGGCCATCACGGCGCGAATCATCCCGTGCGCGAGGTGCGTACCGGACGGGTGACGGTCACCTCGCAGAATCACAACTTCCAGGTGGACGCGGCGACCATTCCCGCCGAGAGCGGCCTCTACGTCA
>DAHUXT010000239.1 GCA_027307065.1 Ktedonobacteria bacterium | reverse complement strand
TCTCTCCAGCGGACGAGCAACAGGCGACGGCCTTGCAGACGCAGGGCAAGACCGTGATGCTGGTCGCCCGCCAAGGCGAAGCCATCGGCCTGATCGCGGTCGCGGACCGAGTTCGTCCCACCGCGCGCCAGACGATTGAAGAACTTCAGGCGCTGGGCATCCAGGTGGCGATGCTGACGGGCGACAACCGCCATACTGGTGAAGCCGTAGGCCGGGAACTGCGCATCGCCGCCGATCGCGTATTTGCCGAAGTGTTGCCAGCTGAGAAGGCGAGCTATGTCAAGCGTCTGCAGGATGAAGGGCTGTTTACCGCGATGGTGGGCGACGGGGTGAACGACGCGCCCGCGCTGGCCCAGGCCAATCTCGGCATTGCCATCGGTGCGGGAACGGGCGTGGCCATCGAGACAGCGGAGGTCGTCTTGATGCGCAGCGATCCGCTCGATGTGCTGGCGGCCATTCGGCTCTCGAAGGCGACCGTGCGCAAAATGAAACAGAATCTATTCTGGGCCGCGATCTATAACATGATTGCGATTCCGGTCGCCGCTGGCGTGCTGTATCCATTGGGAATTCTGTTGAGTCCGGCCATCGGCGCCCTTGCCATGAGCGCCTCGTCGATCACCGTCGCGACGAATGCGGTGCTGCTGAAAGGCGTGGAACGCCATCTGCGCGAGTACCACGCCGGGGCGTCGTCTGCTGAAGGCAAAGAACCCGGCGCCCCGACGGCAGGAGCACATGTGCCCGCGGCGGCACGGTAGGATGTTACCCGTACGATGTTTTGCGTGCGTTGAAACGCGCCAACGAACTGGAGGAATGCGCTATGGCGACAGTGACAGACCCGGTATGTGGCATGGAGGTGGATACCGCGACGGCTGCGGGCAGCAGTGAGTATCAGGGGACGACCTATTACTTCTGCTCGATGGGCTGCAAACGCCAATTCGACAAGACGCCGGAGCAATATGCCGAAGCACAAGAGCCGCAGGAGCCGCCACAGTAATCAGTTCATTCGCTGTGTCCACACCCCTGCTTCGTCGCCGAATAGGGAGCGCCTCCATAGAACGCGGTTAGCCAAACCGTAACTCCAGGGAACGTGGAGGCTGTGCGCTTGACTACGCCGAGGACATCAACTAGACAGCAGACCGATCTACATGTTATCATGTAGAAAATTAGTTCTAGTTGCGCATGGCGTACCGCGCTCCAACCGAGGGCGACGAAAGGCCATAACATGCCTCGCACTGGACATAGCACCGGGAATATCTCAGGAGATGCGGCGAATCGACCACTTCGGCCGCGGCAGTTAGATGTGCTGCGCGCGATCGAGGAGTACGTCCAGCGGCACGACCGTCCTCCGACCGTCCGCGAGATTGCGTCCGACGCCAACATCGCATCCCTCGCGCATGTCGCTAACTTGCTCGCGGCGCTTGAGCGGCGTGGGCATATTACCATTGAACGCGGAGTAAGCCGGGGTATTCATCTGACTCGTCCCTCCGGCGTGCGCATCCTGGGCACCATTGCCGCGGGTTCGCCGCTCGACCTCTTCGACAACGTGGAACAGCCCGAAACGCTCGACCTGGGCGCGCATGCACATATTGGCGGCAGCGCGCAGGACTCCCAATTCGCGCTCCGCGTGCGCGGCGATTCCATGATCGAAGACGGCATTTTCGATGGCGACTACGTGCTCGTACTGCCGGCCGAAACCGCGAACAACGGCGAAATCATCGTCGCCACTTGCATGACTTCCAATGGTGGCAACGGCGCCGCGACGCTCAAGCGGTTCTACAAAGAGGATACTGGCGTCCGTTTGCAGCCTGCCAATTCGGAGATGGAGCCGCTGCATATTTCCAAGAACGATTGGGATGCCGATTGGAAGATCCAGGGGCGCGTGACCGGTGTCTTCCGCCGCTACTAACCGCGTTTTGCTGTGGATCGCTGATGATACGATTAACGATTAACCCAGCGGCAGGCTTTTCCCGTGCGCCTGAACCGCCATACGCGCGTGTCCCAATAGCTTGCGCCACGCGGGGCGGCTGTGTTACGCTGCCTGCGTCTCTGACAGATGATTGGCGTCTGTCACACCCAGCCTCGACCTGAGCGGCACTCCCACGAAAGCGGCGTCGCCTCGACAGGAGAGAAGGCGCTTGCCAGGGGGGTCCGATTGAGTATTGAGCAGACACTGCTAAACCTGATAGAGCATTGGTATCTGACCGCCGGATATGCTGGAATCGTGCTGGCCATGGCTCTCGAAAGCTGTTGTATTCCGCTTCCAAGTGAAATCGTGATGCCGCTCGCCGGATACATGGTCTTCAAATATCCCGACCAATTCTCACTGATCGGCGTCGGTGTTGCCGGAGCGGTTGGCTGTGGCATAGGCTCGGCTGTCGCTTACGGAATTGGCGCGGCGGGTGGTCGCCCGCGGTAGTTGCGCTTCGGAAAATATATTCTCATCTCCAAGGCCGATTCAGACCGCGCCGATCGCTGGTTCGCACAGTACGGCGCACCCGTCGCGTTCTTCTCACGTCTGCTGCCAGTCGTGCGCACGTATATCTCGCTGCCCGCTGGCATCTCCCGGATGAACTTCCCACAGTTTCTGCTGTTCACCGTACTTGGTTCGCTGCCGTGGACTTTCTTGCTCGCCTATCTGGGGTTCGCCTTCGGCGACACATTCCAGAAGCAATTGACGCAGATGACGACGGTCTTCCACGGGCTCGATATCATCATCCTGGCGGCGTTGGTTATTCTGGTCGGGCTCTATATCTACCGACACGTGCGACATGCACGCGCCGCGGAGGCAGCGGCAGAACTGGATTAGCTTGAACGATTCGGCGAGCCGCCGCGAGCCATCGCCCACTCTCGGCGCGAGTGGCTCACCAGCAGACAATGCCCCTCCTGCCAAAGAGGGGCATTTTGCTACGCGCGCGGCTTGACATCGTACCAGTTGCGTCCGAGCTTGATCTCCACCTGGATCGGTACATCCAATGTCAGCGCGCCGCGCATCGCGCCTTCGACCAGTTCCGCGACCAGATCAACCTCGCCGTCGGGGACCTCGAGCACCAGCTCGTCGTGTACCTGCAATATCAATTTCGAGCCCAGACGCAAATCCTCGATTTGGCGCTGCAGCGCAATCATTGCCAGCTTGATCATATCGGCATTCGTGCCCTGAATCGGCATGTTGATCGCCTCGCGCTCGGCCGCCTGCCGCTGCACGATTTGCATGCCACTCATGTCCGGGAAGTAACGCCTGCGGCCCATCAATGTCTGTACGTAGCCCTGCGTGCGCGCCAGATGCAGCGTACTCTGTACGTATTCGCGCACCAGCGGGAACGTCTGCTCATAGTTGCGGATAAACTCCACCGCCTCGGCATTCGTCATGCCCGTCGTACGCGCCAGACCGAACGCCGACTGGCCGTAGAGCACGGCGAAGTTGACCGTCTTGGCGAGCCGACGCTGGTCGGGCTGCACTTCCGCAAGTGGCACTTTGAAGAGACGGCTTGCCGTCGCCGCGTGAATGTCATCGCCTGCCTCGAACGCCGCTACCAGCGCGGGCTCGTGGGTCACGTGCGCGAGAATCCGCAGCTCGATCTGCGAGTAATCCGCCGCCAGCAGATACGCGCCAGGGTCCGCGAGAAACGCCCGGCGGATGCGTTTGCCCACCTCGGTGCGCACAGGGATATTTTGCAGATTCGGATTTGACGAACTGAGCCGACCGGTCGCCGCCGTGGTCTGGCTGAACGAGGTATGCACGCGCCCATCGTTCGGATTGATCAGTTCGAGCAGACCATCGACATACGTGGATTTGAGCTTGCTGAGCTGGCGGTACTCCAGCAAGTCATCGACAGCCGCGTGCTGCCCCCGCAATCCTTCGAGCACCTCGGCGTCCACCGAGAAACCCGTCTTCGTTTTGCGTCCATGGGGAAGCTTGAGTTCGCCAAAGAGCACATCGCCAAGCTGGCGGGTCGAGTTCACATTGAACTGATGGCCGACTGCGTCGTAAATATCCTGCACGAGTGCGCTGCATTGTTCTTCGAGCTCGCCGCCCATCCGCCGCAGAAACTCTTTATCGACCAGCATGCCGGTCAATTCCATGCGCGTAAGGACAGGAACCAGCGGCACCTCGATCTCGTCGAACAGCTTGCGTAGGCCGCGCGCTTCGAGCATCGGCGCAAGGTGATACATCAGCCGCAGCGTCATATCGGCATCGGCGCCCGCGTAATCTGCCACGAGCCGAATCGGCACCTGGTTCATCGTAATCTGGTTGCGGCCCTTGCCAATCAGTTCGTCAATCGGCGTCATGATGATGCCGAGATTCTCGAACGACTGCTCCTTCAGGCCGAGTCCGCGACGGCCAGGGTTGAGCAGATACGCCGCGACCATTGTATCGAATCGCAGGCCGTTGACCAAGACGCCGTGCCGCGCCAGAACGAGCATGTCAAACTTGGCATTATGCCCCACCTTGCCCACCGAGGGATCACTGAGCACGGGGCCAAGACGCTCGAGGACTTCAGCGAGGGGCAGTTGATGGGCTGGCTCGTTGCCTTCGACATCGGCGGTATGACCCACCGGAACATAGTAAGCCTCGCCCGCTCCGAGCGCGAAAGACAGGCCAACAATTTCCGCCAGCAGTTCAACGGTGCTATCGGTTTCAAGGTCGAATGCGAAAATGTCCGCACCAGCCAGTGAATGCGTCAGCACATTCAAAGCTTCGGGTGTATCAATGACCATCGTGCTTGTGCTGTTCGCCGAAGCGAGGGGCTGCCGCGGCAACGTTGGAGCAACCGGCGGCGCAACGACATCGCCTTCCTCCGCCAGCGCCTGTAGTTCATCCTGGCCAAAGAGGCTGAGTTGCGACGCCTCATCGCTGGAGTCCTCGGTGCGTTGTTGCGCGGTTCGCACGGTCGCGCTGGCGGCAGTGGGGCGTGTCTCGTGAGTCACAGTTGGCGCGCTGTCGTCGCCCAACCGGCGAGGGAGCTTATCGGCCAGGCTGTAAAACTCGAATTCGTAGAGGATGCGCCGCGCAACATCCGGATCATAGTTGAGGGCGCGGGCGCCAGCCAGATCGAGCGTGACGGGCGCATCAGTGACAATGGTCGCAAGGTGTTTGCTCTGAATCGCCTGCTCGCGATATTCAGCCAGCAACGTCTTCACCTTGGGCGGCAGTTCCTCGATGTGATCGAGGATATTTTCGAGCGTGCCGTACTCCTGAATCAGCTTGGTAGCCGTCTTGTCGCCCACGCCTGGCACTCCAGGTATGTTGTCCGACTTGTCGCCGACGAGCGACTTGTAATCGATCACGTGGATTGGCGCGAAACCATAACGCGCCTCGACCGCTGCCTGGTCGAAATATTCAAACTCGCCTCTGCGCGGCGAACGGGCAAACGTCACGCGAATCCAGTCGTCGATCAATTGCAGTGTATCGAGGTCGCCAGTCGCGATGACCGCGCGCACCTTTTGCTCTTCGGCCTGACGCGCGAGTGTTCCGAGTAAGTCATCCGCCTCGAAGCCATCGAGCTCGTAAATGGGAATGTTGAACGCGGCGACAACTTCCCGGATTCGCGCAAATTGTGCCCGCATCGAATCAGGTAGCGACGGGCGATGCGCCTTGTAGGGCGCGTATTCGATGTGACGAAATGTCGGCGTGGGCCGGTCGAATGTCAGCGCAAGATACTGCGGTTTGATGATGCGCA
>DAHUXT010000238.1 GCA_027307065.1 Ktedonobacteria bacterium | reverse complement strand
CAACGACGCGCCGCGGCAGGATGCGGAGTCATCATCCACGCCGGCCGGCGCAAAGATCGTTGGCGGCTGAGATACGGCATCGTGCCCTCGCTCTGTGTGCGCGGAAAACTTCCCCTCTTGACAATGGAGTATACTCAAGGCATACTGGTCGTGATCGATTCCGGAATCGCTCCCGGAATCGCTCCCTGTGCTGTGATGCTCCGTGATGTGAGAGGGGCAGCATGCCGAAGAAACCGACGATTGAAGACATTGCGCGGCTGGCGGGGGTCTCGCGCACGACGATTTCACGCGTCTTGAATCACCGCCCCGATGTCGATCGCGCGACTCGCGAACGTGTGCTGCGTGTCATCGAGGAGCAGGCCTACGTGCCCAGCCTGACGGCGGCTGGACTGGCTGGCGGGCGCAACCGGCTGCTCGGCATGCTGCTCCCGGTCTTTACCTGGCCGATCATCCCCGATCTGATCCGTGGCATCAGCGAGATTTTGAAGCAGACCCCGTATGAACTCGTCCTTTACACATTCAATGACGAAGATCTGAATCGCGACCGCCGCGACGTCATCAACCGGCTGCTCGCCACCAACCTGACCGCCGGGCTGCTCGGTGTCTTTCCCGGCGCGCTCTCGGACCAGTTGACCGAGCTGTATCACCAGGGCGTGCCGGTGGTGATCATCGACGACCAGCAGACACAGGTGACACCGTGGGTGCGCGCCGACAACGTCACCGGGGCGTTTGACGTGGTTCGCCATCTCACCCAACTTGGCCATCGTCGCATCGCCCACATTCAGGGGCCAGATGAATATCTCGCCTCGCACGACCGCCACCAGGGATATCTGCGCGCGCTCGCGGAGGCGGACATTGCGCCAGATCCCGCGCTCATTCTCCCCGGAGACTTTCTGCCACAATCTGGCTATGAAGGCGCCCAAAGGCTGTTCTCGATGCCACCTGAGGCGCGGCCGACCGCCATCTTTGCCGCTGCCGACCAGATGGCCTATGGCGTGATGCGCGCCGCCGAGGAACGCGGCGTTGCCATCCCGAGAGATGTCGCTCTGGTCGGCTTCGACGACGACGCACCCTCCGCCCATGTGCTGCCGCCGCTCACTACTGTGCGTCAGCCGTCCTACGAAATGGGCCAGGAGGCCATCAAACTGCTGCTCAATCTGCTCGCGCTCGCGCAGGGACAAGAATCCGGACTTGAAGCCGCGCTGCCCGCTGAGGACAATGGTCTGCCCAGTCCCGTTCAGATCGTTCTGCCCACGTCGCTGATCGTCCGCGCCTCGTCAGGCGCACCAGTGTCCTCCTCTGCAGCCTCTCGTCCTGGCATGTGAGATCGGGATGATGAAGGCATGTGTGAGAGGATAGGTATCATCGCGCAACCTCGTTTGTCTGTTCGCTGGGAACACCGTCCGTTCCCTACCCGGCACAGGAGGTGTGTTGTGACAGGTCGCCGTTTCGGCCAGCGTAGACCCGGATGGGGGTCGCTCCTGCTTATGTCGCTGATGGCAGTCTCGATGCTGCTCTCGGCCTGTAACAGTTCCGCGAAACATGTTGTTCATCGCAACTACATCACCGTCGTGGCGAACGCGTCCGGCGACTACACCCAGAGCTTCAATCCGTATAACACGTCGAATCTCACGACCTCACAGGGCGTCATCTATGAGACGCTGCTCTTCTTCAATCGCGGCGATGAGAGCATCACGCCGTGGCTGGCGACTGGATACCAGTATTCGAGTGACCTCACCCAGGTCACCTTTACCATCCGCTCTGGTGTCAAGTGGTCCGACGGGCAGCCGTTCTCGAGCGACGACGTGGTGTTCACGCTGAATCTGCTCAAGAAGTATCCGGCGATGGATCTCAACGGGCTGTGGAATCAAATCACCAGCGTCACCGCGCCCGACCCCTCGACCGTCGTGGTGAAACTGAAAGCGCCATTCACGCCGTTGTTGTGGTCCCTGGGCGGGCAGACCTACATGCTGCCCAAGCACATCTGGTCCACGGTCGGCGATGCCAGCACCTATGCCGATGCGAATCCGGTGGGAACTGGGCCGTACAAGCTCAAGTCGTTCACGCCGCAGTTGGTCGTGCTGACCAAGAATCCGAATTTCTGGCAGGCCGATAAGGTGAAGGTGCAGGAGGTACGCTATCCCGCCTTCGACTCGAACACCAGCGCCGAGCTGGCGATGAACTCCGGCACGGTGGACTGGGCGGCCATCTATACCCCCGATATCCAGAAAACGTATGTCAACCGCGATCCGGCACATAACCACTACTGGTTCCCGCCGAGCGATATTCTGATGCTGTTTGTCAACACCGCCAAGTATCCGTTCAACCAGTTGGCCGTACGCAAGGCGCTCAGCCTCGCCATCGACCGCGACAAGCTCTCGAAGGTGGCCGAAAGCGGATACGAGCCGCTCGCCAGCCCGGCTGGCATCGTCTTGCCTAATGACCAAAAGTTCATGGCGCCGCAGTACGCGAACCTGCAATTCACCATGGACACCAACGCCGCGCAGCAGCAGCTTGCGAGCGCCGGGTTCACCAAAGGCTCGGATGGCATCTATGCCGACAAGAACGGCAAAAAGCTCTCGATGCGGCTCGACGTGGTGACCGGCTTCACCGACTGGATCACCGGCGCGCAGATCATTGCGAGCAATCTGAAGGCGCTTGGCATCGACGTCAACGTCAACACGATCTCGCAGGACGCGTGGCAGAACAACCTCTCGATGGGCACCTTCGACATCTCGCTCTGCTGGACCAATCCCGGACCGTCGCCGTACTTCATCTTCGACGCGCTGCTGCGCTCCACCAACTCGGCGCCGGTAGGCCAGGCGGCCAACTCGAACTACGAGCGCTGGAACGATCCGGCGGTGGACAGGCTGCTCGACCAGTTCGCGCAGTCGAACGACCTGGCCACCCAGCAGCAAGCAATGGCGGGCATCGAGCAGGTGATGGTCGATCAGTTGCCGAGCATTCCGCTGCTCAATGAGCCATACTGGTACGAGTACAACACCAGCAGTTACGTCGGCTGGCCCGATGCCGGACATCTCTACGCCGAGCCGTCGCCCTATGCCTATCCCGACGACGAGATCGTATTGCTGCACCTTCAGCCAGCCAGCTAGCTAACTGGTCCAGCCCTGACCGGGAAGCATCCGCCTGGCTGCGGACGCCTCCCGGCCGGTGGCCAGACTTCTCCCCACAAGGAGAAGGGCTCTCCCTGGTCATTCCAACACCAGCGTCTCCGCCACGACGAGGAGCAGCATCATGCGTCACCTGTTGCGACGAGCGGCCTTTTACGCGGTCGCGCTCTGGGTCGCCGTAACGCTCAATTTCGTGATACCGCGGCTCTCCCCGGGCAATCCGGCGCAGGCGATGCTCGCCCGTCTGCATGGTAAGGCATCGCCCCAGGCGATTCACGCGCTGGAGATTCTCTTCGGCGTCAACACCCATGCGTCGCTCTGGGAGCAGTATGTGCAGTATCTCGGCAACTTGCTGCACGGCGATCTGGGCGTCTCGGTGACGTATCTGCCCACGCCTGTCTCGCAGGTGATTACCCGCGACCTGTTCTGGACGCTCACCCTCGTCGGTGTGACGCTGGTCATCAGCTTCGTCATTGGCACGCTGCTCGGCGCGCTGGTCGCATGGCGGCACGGCTCGGCGCTCGACTCGATACTGCCGCCGATGTTCACGTTTCTGTCAGCCATTCCCTATTTCTGGGTGGCGCTGATCTTCCTCTATGTCTTTGGCTTCACGCTGGGCTGGTTTCCCATCTACGGTGGCTATGATGCCGACACGACCACGCCTGGCATGAACCTCGACTTCATCGTCAGCGCGCTGCAACATGCCGTGCTGCCAGCGTTCACCATCATCATCGGCTCGATTGCCGGCTGGATTCTCGGCATGCGCAACACGATGATTACCACCCTCGCCGAAGACTACGTGCTAATGGCGGAGGCGAAGGGGCTGCCGGAGCGGCGCATCATGTTGACCTATGCCGCCCGCAACGCCATCCTGCCCAACATCACCAGTTTCGCGCTCTCGCTCGGCTTCGTGGTGAGTGGCGCGCTGCTGACAGAGATCGTCTTCTCCTATCCGGGTATCGGCTATGCATTGCTCCAGGCGGTCGAGAACCACGACTATTCGCTGATCGAGGGGATCTTTCTGCTGATTGTCATTGCCGTGCTGGCCGCAAATTTCCTGGCCGATCTGGCCTATGTCGTGCTCGATCCGCGGGTGCGCCACGAGAGGGGACGATAATGGCCGCGTTGAACCCACCCGCCAGCGGTTTCGCCACGAGACTCGGTGCGCTCTGGCGCTTCACCACACTCAACCGCAAGGTGAGTGTTGGTATCATCGTCATCGCGTTCTTTGTGCTGATGGCCACGGTTGGGCCGCTGCTGGTGCGCCAGGATCCGACGGCATTCACGGAAGATCTGCTCCAGCCGCCCTCGCCAGCGCACTGGCTCGGCACCACCCAGAACGGGCAGGACGTCTTTGCCCAGGTGGTTGATGGCGCGCGCGACTCGGTGGCGCTTGGCTTCATCGTGGGCATCCTGACCACTGCGATCTCGGTCGTCGTCGGCGTCGTCTCAGGCTACTTTGGCGGCGTGATCGACGAACTTTTCTCGCTCGTCACGAATGTCTTTCTGGTGCTGCCGACGCTGCCCCTGGCGATTCTGCTGGCGGCTTTCCTGCCCTACAAAGGCCCGCTGACGCTCGGCATCGTCATCGGCGTTACCGGTTGGTCATGGGGTGCGCGTGTGCTGCGCTCGCAGACGCTCTCGATGCGAGGCAGAGACTTCGTCGAGGCGGCGCAGGCACGGGGCGAGAGCTCGTTTCGCATCGTCTTTTTCGAGATATTGCCCAATGAGACGGCGCTGGTGGCGGCGGAGCTGCTGGGCACGGTCATCTACTGCATTCTCGCCGAGGCGGGTCTCGAATTTCTGGGGCTGGGTAATCTGAGCAGCGTTAGCTGGGGAACGATGTTCTTCTTCTCGCAGAATAGCGATGCGCTGCTTCTGGGCGCGTGGTGGTGGTTTTTGCCGCCGGGTATCTGCATCGCCGTGTTGGGCGCTGCGCTTGCACTGGTCAACTTTGGCATCGACGAGATCGCCAATCCGCGATTGCGCACCGAACGCGGACAGAAACCGTCGCTGCTCAAACGCGCGCTCGGCATACCGGCAGCGCCACAACTCCAGGAGGAAACGGCATGACGACTTTTTCCTCCACGAACATTCTGGAGATCAACCATCTCAGCGTCGAATACGCCTCGGCTAGCGGTGCGGTGCGCGCGCTCAACGACGTCAGCATCGTGCTGGAGCGTGGGCAGATTCTGGGGCTGGCGGGCGAGAGCGGCAGCGGCAAGACGACGCTCGGACATGCAGTGTCGCGTCTGCTGCGTCCACCCGCCCTGATCACCGCGGGCGAGGTGCTTTACTATCCCGCTGCCGATGTGAGCCACACGACCAGGCACGAGACTGTACAGCCAGAGCGCAAGGCGGGACAGCCGATCGACGTGCTGAAACTGGGCGCCAGAGAGTTGCGGGCTGTGCGCTGGAGTACGCTCGCCATCGTCTTTCAGAGCGCCATGAACGCGCTGAATCCGGAGCTGACGATCGAGACGCAGGTGACCGACGTCATCAAGGCCCACGATCCCTCGCTGGATGCCCGTCAGCGCCGCGAGCGCGCTGTCGAGTTAATCCGCATGGTCGGCATCTCAGCGGACCGCCTCAAGAGCTATCCCCATCAATTGAGTGGCGGGATGCGTCAGCGCGCGATTATCGCTATTGCGCTTGCGCTAAATCCCGACTTGATTATCATGGATGAAC
>DAHUXT010000237.1 GCA_027307065.1 Ktedonobacteria bacterium | reverse complement strand
CCAACCGAATCCATCATATCCGTGACCAGGAAAGTCAGGAAGAAGAGGATGATCGCGCCCGAGGCGATATGTCCGCTGAAGAGCGCGCCAAAATCGAGTAGCCCACGCTGACTCCAGAAGGTGCCGAGGTCGGGCAGCGAGATGAAATCGCTGATGCCTTTTGGATTCGTTGTCGCGCCGAGCAGCGCTGGGCGTGTCCCGGGACGGATGAGCGCCGTGGCCCAGGCGATTGCGGCGGTCGCGATGATGCCGATCAAAAGCGCGCCGCGCACGCGCCACGCCAGCAGCAGCGCTGTGAGCAACAGGCCAACGAACGCCACGATGACAACCGGATCGTTGAGTAGGCTCAGCCCCGGCAGACCCGTGCCACCGCTGATGCCGACTGTCTGCCCTGCCTTAATGTCTGTGAACGCGCTAAATTTGATGATGCCCGCATTGGAGAGACCGATGAACGCGATGAAGAGGCCAATGCCAGCGCCAGCGGCGAGCTTAATCGCCAGCGGAATGCCCTTCATGATCGATTCGCGCCACGGACCAATCACGATCAACAGGAAGGCGAGGCCATCCAAAAAGACAAGCGCGAGCGCCGCGCCCACGGGAACATGCCGCTCGCCGACGACGGTAAACGCGAAGAGCGCGTTATAGCCGAGTCCCGGAGCCAGCGCCCACGGCAGATCGGCCCAGAGGCCCATAAAGAGCGTTGGGACGACGGCGGCGAAGATCGTGCCGATGACCAGCGCCTTGAAGTTCAGCCCCGCGGCTGACATGATGCTGGCGTTGACGAAGATGATGTAGGCCATCGTGACGAATGTCGTCAGGCCCGCGATGAACTCGGTGCGATGGCTGCTGCCACGATGCGCGGGGTTCGTGACAGTTGCGAGAATGCTGCCGGCGCGCGATGTGTTAGAATCTGGCGCGACCTCAGTGGCCATGGAGAGAATCCTCCTGAAAATGACACCAGGCGAACGCCGCGAATCGCCAGACCTGCCCGCCGGAAAAACGATAGCCCGGTGGTAGGTCCCTACGGGCGAGTGAACCTACCATCCGGGCTTTTCTTCCCCGTGGTGTAACATGCACAGTGCCACGTAAGAATCTATCGAATGATTCTCGCTCGTGGAACCGACATGTCTGCATCGCTCGGACCAGACCGCCACTGGCTACCAATGTGCCGCTGGAAGTCGAGCGCGCGATGCGCTGCAAGCGGCGGGTGAGCGAGTGGACGCGGAACCCTAGATGCACTTCATCTCGTAGTCGGGCGATTTACGGTCGCCTGGTAGATACATCCGGGCCATATTCCCGGAACTATACGGGATGCGTCCGACGTGCTTCGGACGTGCCTAGTGTAGCATTCTTGTGTAGGGCTGTCAATCAACGACCTGCCGGAGTTGGCAACGCAGGACGGCTGCACTAGCCCAGTTGGGTGAAGGGGAGATGACCGTGATTACCGTGGGCATTCTGACCGTGAGTACGTTAGGCGCCGCGGGCCAGCGCGCAGACACGTCCGGCGACGCGATTCGCGATATCGTGTCGGCCGAGCCGCTTTCCGCCGAGGTGCGGGAACGTACCATCGTCGCCGACGACCGGGCCGCCATCGAGTCGGTGCTGCGCCATTGGGCCGACGATTTGCGTCTCCATCTCGTGCTGACAACCGGGGGCACCGGGCTCAGCCCCACCGACGTCACGCCTGAGGCGACGCTCGCGGTGACCGAGCGCAATGTGCCAGGGCTGGCGGAGGCGATGCGTCAGGAAAGTCTCCGCAAGACACCATTCGCCATGATTTCGCGGGCGGTCGCGGGTTGCCGTGGGACGACGCTCATCATCAATCTTCCTGGCAGTCCGAAGGGCGTACGCGAGTGTCTGGAGGTGATTCTGCCTGTTCTGCCTCATGCGGTGGATCTGGTGACTGGGCGCAATACCAGCCACAGCTAACCAATTGCCTCTGTGTGGCTGGTGAATATGCGATTGTGGCGCAGTTCGTGCTGCCCAGTTGAGGCGATGGCGATCTCCCACACGTTTGAGCAATAGAGAAGTGACACACGCCGGGCTGGGTACCCCACCCGAACGTGCACAGGACGGCATGGAGTACAATATCAACGCGGCGGGTGGTCGCGCAGGCGATAAGGCAATAGGGGATGACAGGAGGAACAGCCGCATGCAGGACGTGCAGAGCGTGCAGCGGATGAGGCGGAGGCGTTGGCCAGCGAAATGGCAGATCGCGGCGCTGGCCACGGCGGGAGGCATCGGCGCGCTGGCGCTAGCCAACCGGATCACTGAGGCCACGGCTGGCGACCCGTATAGCGTGCTGGAAGGCGAACACGGACGCTACGCCTGGACACGCGGCGGCATCAGCTACACTGTGCGCGGTCGCGGCGAACCGCTGGTGCTCATCCACGGCGTCTACGCGGGAGCATCCTCGTTTGAGTTCCGCCGTGTCTTTGCGCAACTTGCCGAACATCATCGTGTCTATGCCTTCGACCTGCTCGGCTTTGGCCTCTCAGATCGTCCTCGCGTCACCTACACACCCGACCTCTATGTCGCGCTGATTCAAGATTTCGTGCGACAGGTCGTCGGCGGCATGGATCATCCGGTGCAGGTGGTGGCGTCCTCGCTGGGCGCCGCGTTCGCGATTCGCGCCGCGGCAGAGCGCCCCGATCTCTTCGAACGGCTGGCGCTGATCGAGCCGACAGGAATCCAAGACCTGGCATCTGACCCGGAGAGCAATGCTCACATCGTATGGCGCACCATCCTGCGTTCACCGCTGGTAGGCCAGACGATGTACAACGCCATCACCTCGCGCACCAGCATCCGCTTCTTCCTGCGGACGACGTATAACAGCCGCGATGAGGTCAGCGATGACCTGGTGGACTACTATTACACCCAGGCGCATCAGCCGAATGCGCGCTTTGCGCCAGCCAGCTTCATCGCGGGAGCGCTCGATACCCCGGTGGACGAAGAGTACATGCGGCTGACGATGCCGATTCTGCTGCTCTGGGGCAAGAACGCCCGTTTCACGCCACTAGAGCACGCGCGCGCCTTCCGCCAACTCAATCCTCGCACTGATCTGCGCGTCTTCGAGTGTGGCGCGCTCCCACAGGACGAACTGCCAGACGAATTCGCCCGTGTCGTCGAGAACTGGCTGCGCTCCCCGATTCGCCCCCAGTTGAGCTAACCCGATGGCTCGACTGCGCGACGGGATCGATCCGCTGCTGGCATCGTGTCTCTGGGGCGGCATGTATGTGGTCAGCCGCGCTGGCTTCGGGCTGATTCCGCCGGTGACGCTGGGCGCGCTGCGGGTCATCATTGGCGGCGCGGCGCTCACGCTGGCATTGGGGCTGGCTGCCCGTCGCAACCCCAAGCTCGCGATGCCCGACTGGACCTCCGCCGACCGCTGGCGCGCTGTGGCGCTCGGAGGCATTGTCGCCGCCACCATCATCACGCAGTTTCTCGGGACGGCGCTGGCCAGTGCCCACGATGGCGCGCTGCTAACGACCATCACGCCCGTGTTTGTCGTGCTGCTGGCGTGGATGCTGCTGGGCGAGCGACCGCGCTGGGCAGTGGTGGCGGGCATGGTGCTGGCGTTGGCCGGCGTTGCCATCGTCGTCGCGGCTGAGACCGCATCCCCGGCCAGTCGGGCGTCCAATCACGCGACGGCGCTGCTCGGCGATGGATTGCTGGTGCTTTCGGCGCTCTGCTGGGCGCTTTTCACAGTCGTCGGCGCGCCGCTCATTCGCAAACATTCGGCGCTGGTCGCCGCGACATCCGCTACCCGCTGGAGTCTGCTCTTCATGCTTCCGGCGGCGGGCATCGAGCTTGCCCTGCGCAACGACTGGCGCGCGCTCAGCCTTACGCCGGGAGCGGTGGCAGCCACGCTGTATCTCGGCCTGGGCGCGACGGCGCTGGCATGGTTCCTCTGGTATCGCGGCATCGCGCGGATGGAGGCTGGCGTCGCCTCGATCTACTTCTTCGCGCAGCCAGTAGTCGGCGGCCTGCTCGCGGGACTCTTCCTGCACGAGGCGCTGCCCACGGCATTCTGGCTCGGCGGGCTGGTACTGGCGGCGGGCATCCTTATCGTCGCCTGGACGTCAAGCGGCGTTTCGACACCGGCAAGGTGAAATCACTGGCGACCGGTGCAACGAGTTAGGGGCTGTTTCCTGCTAATCGCGAGACGCGCGCAAGATCTGAAGCTCGAACGATCCAAGCGGAACACCACAGATCAGCCAGGGACTGTCAGGGGCGCTCTTGCTCGTCCATCGCCTCCATCGTACCGACAGCGAGCGAGAGGACAGCGTCTTGTGAGATCCTCGCCGGATGATTGCGACTGACCATCGCATACTCAATTCCTTTCACACATCCAATGGTGTGTTTCTACTCGCGTCAACGCAAAGTATGGTCCTGCCGTTCACCGTCACGCCGATGGCTCAAGACCGCTGAGCCAGACGGTGCATTGCTCGATGGTGAGACAGTGGCAGCGCATCCCCTCGGTCAGCAACGCCTGCATGGCATGGATGCGCGCTAACTGCTCTTCCAGGTCGGCCAGTTTGCGCCGGGCAAGCGTTTCCCACCGGGCATTGGGATGCGTCCCCGCCGCGAAGCCGAAGAAAAGCTCGCGAATCTCGCCGAGCGTGAAGCCCGCCTCCTGGGCGCGCTCGATCACTCGCAGGCGCTGCACCGCGCTGGCATCGTATCGGCGCTGCCCATTGCGCAGGCGCATCGGCAGGGGCAGCAACCCAATTGTTTCGTAGTAGCGAATGGCCGAGGTCGCAACGCCCGCTCGCTTCGCCACCGCGCCAATCGAGAGTTCGTCACGGCCGTCACTACCGTTGGCGTTTTCGGGGTGTGCCGCCATCATTTCCCTCCTCCAGGTGCGCGAAAATTGGCCCTTGACTTCACGTGTACTTGAAGAGTGTAGGCTGCTGAGCAAGGGAAAAGTCAATCCCTTAGTTGGCTACGGAGGCTCCCTCGCAGGGGGCGGAAAGGATTGCCGCATGTTTACTGAGATCAACACGGACATCGCGCTGGTGTGCAGCCTCACACCTAGCGAACTCGAGGTGCGCGGCGGGGAAATAACGCAATTGGTGACACACGTCGTCGCCATGGAGGAGCTTGCCGATGGCTATCTATTCGCCTTCGCAGGCGAGGCGGCAAGGTTGCCCGATCTGGTCGCGTTCGTCCTGGCCGAGCGCGCCTGCTGCCCATTCTTCACGTTCGAGCTGACGTTCCCTTCGCCGCACGAGCACATCTGGCTGTCAATTCGAGGACGCGAGGGTGTCAAGGAGATCGTCTATGACGGCTTCGTCGCCAAGGTACTTGAGAACACGAAGGTGCGGTTGGCGTCCATCGAACGATAGGCAGTAATCGCCAACCTGATCCACAGGCGCTAATTTGTGAGATCGGGCAGCTTGCCAGCGAACGGGAGCAAGGCACGCCCAAACGCCTCAGCGGTGGCGAACCGCTCGTCTGGCCGCTTGGCAAGTGCCTTTTCGACGATTTGCGCCAGTTCGGCCGGGATGGCTGGATTGAAGTCGCGGATGTCGGTGGGCCGCGCGTGCACCTGCTGGTAGAGCACAGAAATCGGTGACACACCAACAAAGGGTAGTCTCCCCGCCAGCGCTTCGTACAGCACACAGCCAAGGGAATAGATATCTGACCGTCCGTCACGATCGTGCCCCATGGCACCTTCGGGCGACATGTAACAGGGAGTGCCAATAACGCTCCCTGAGCAGGTCACAGCTTGCGCGCCTGGTATCCTGGCGATGCCGAAATCGGCCAGCAGCGCAAGACTGCTGCCTGGACGCTCCAAGAAGATATTTGCGGGCTTTACGTCACAAT
>DAHUXT010000236.1 GCA_027307065.1 Ktedonobacteria bacterium | reverse complement strand
TTTGCGAATCGCGGCCATCAGCCCGACATAGCGTTGCGGATCGCCGGACTGATCGATGTTTTCCCA
Source organism: Ktedonobacteria bacterium (assembly GCA_027307065.1). Classification (GTDB taxonomy): domain Bacteria; phylum Chloroflexota; class Ktedonobacteria; order Ktedonobacterales; family JADMIN01; genus DAHUXT01. The sequence continues at coordinate 5,772 of DAHUXT010000236.1, read as the reverse complement.
GTGGGTCTTCCAGGTCTGTACTGGCATGAGTGCACCTGCTTTCTTGCGTTGTTACTTGCGTTGCTCGTTCGCGACCGTCCAATCAGGAGCGCGGCGGGATGTTGTGGTTAAGGTGGAACAGGTTGGTTGGGTCGTACTTCGTCTTCAGCGCCACCAGCCGCTCATACGTTCCCGACTCATAGGCCAATCGAGCGCCTGCGGAGTCAGTCGGTGACAGGAAGTTGACATAGGCTCCGGTAGCGTTTGGGGCGAGCTTGGCGGAGACCCCACGTGGCCAGGCAATCGTTGCCGCATCTTCGTGTGGCTCGACGCAGCCAGCATAAGTGTTGATCAGGTATGGCGCGTCGCGGTGCCCGAACGCCGTGGCATCCGCCGCGACCCGGCTCACTGCGCCACCCATTTGATGGATGTCTATGGCACATAGCGGTGTTGGTCGGGCCGCTGCCCCTTTCACGAGCGTTTCGATAGTCGCTTCGTCTAGGGCACGCACATAGTCCGACTTCCAATACCAGCGATTCCCGGCGGGATAGGCAGCGTCATACATGCGCTGCAGCTCGAAGTGTGGCATCGGGCCGAGCATATCTACCGCTGGCTGACCAAATGCCCGCAGGGGTCGCAAAGACTCTTCCGCTGCCTCCATCTCGCCGCAATGGCTCACCAAAATGAAGAGCCCCAGCTTGTCGCGCAACTCCTCGGGGACGAATTCTTCCGGCGGCACAGTGGCAAGAGACGCGATGAGAGTCAGCTCATCGGGCGTGTCGCGGCAGAACTCGTCGTAGTAGCGCAGCACCTCGGTCGCCTGCTCCATGGGGTAGATGAGAAAGCCTGCATACACCGTCGTTACTGGGAAGAGCCGGAGCTCGAGGGAAGTGACGACGCCGAAGTTCCCGCCACCGCCACGCAAGCCCCAGAGGAGGTCGCTATTTTCCGTCTCGCTGGCGGTGATGACCTGGCCGTTTGCCGTCACCACCTCGGCGGATACGATGTTGTCGCAGGCCAGCCCATATTTGCGCTGCAGCCAGCCAACACCACCACCTAGCGTGAGCCCGCCAACGCCTGTCATCGAGACGACCCCCGTGCTGGCGGCCATCCCGAAGGCGCGGGTCGCGTGGTCGAGATCGCCGAGGGTCGCGCCACCCTGCACGCGCGCTGTCTGCCGCACAGGGTCCACATGGACCGCTGTCATAGGCGAGAGGTCAATCACCAGCCCGTCGTCACAGACCGCATTGCCCGCGACGTTATGGCCCCCGCCACGCACCGCAAGGGGCAGATTGTTGCTGCGCGCGAAACGCACCGAAGCGATCACGTCGGCAGTGTCTCGGCAGAGCACGATAACCGCCGGATGACGGTCAATCATGCCGTTCCAGATTGCGCGCCGTGCCTCGTACTCCGCGTCACCTGGGACGATGGCCTCGCCGCGTAAATCCGCGCTCAACTCAGCAAGCGTCGCATCGCCCAACATGGTTGCTACCTGATCTGCTTGGTTGCTCATCTACGGCTCCTCGCTACCGCTCATAGGCTTGCGAGCGCTCACTGCGAAGGCGCTCTCTGGCAAGCATATCTACGCGTATGTATTTTTCACGTATGCGCCACGTATCTGACCTGTGTCGCGAGCGAGTGGTGCGTATGAGCTCAGGCGCCGCCATCAGCGGGAAGGGCGATCCCACCTGAATCTCCACCTCTCGTGCCGATCTCGGTCAGCATCGCGCGAATCATGCTCGCGGCGCCCTCATCGCCCAGACGCTCGAGATCGGCAAGACATGCGGTGTAGGATGCTCGGGCAGCTTCTCTATCTCCCTGCTTGAGAGCTGCCTCAGCAAGCCAGCCATGAATGGTAACCTCAAAGAACGGAGAGGAAGATGCCCTCATCATGTCTAAGAGTTGGAGATTGAGTTCTTCCGCCAGTCGGAAGTCGTTACGGATGAAGGCGAGACGGGCTTGCAGCATGAGTACAAATTGCAAAGCGGACACGTCGCCATACCTCAGGGAATCCGCATAGGAGCGGGCATAGAGCGCATTCGCACGAGCATAGTTCCCCTCGTCCGCGGCAAGCATCCCCAGGTTATTGATGGCAATGATAATGCCACGCCGATCACCGAGCGTACGGCGCAAACGCAAGCTTTCGCGCAGATGAGTGTATGCTGCCGCAAAGTCGCCTTCAACGCGAGCAAGATTGCCTAGCTGACCTGACACCTGAGCCATCCCTTCGCGGTCATCCTCCCGCTCAAAGAGCCGTCTCGCGTCTTCCTGCAATGATCGAGCCGCGGCAAAATCACCCCGGCAGCGGGCGAGGCTTCCCAGATGCGCCAGGATGTACCCCTCCACCACAGCACTATTAACCGAGCGCAAAAGCACCCAGGTCTCCTCTGAAACGAAGTCAATCCTGCTTGCTGAAACGAAGTCAATCCTGCTTGCTGAAACGGTTAACGGCATGCCTGCTGGATTCATCGGCGCAATCACCCGCCACACACGACCCTCCTCACTGCGCACCACGTCGAGGCTACGCTCAAGGTACGAGTGCGCCTCGCGAAGATTGCCGTAAAGCAAAGCAGTCATGCCAAGTGAGTGTAACGCGAGACATTCACCGCTAGGCTCACCGGCCTCACGCGCAAGGTCGAGACTTTCTTGGAAGCTCGCCTTTGCCCGCTTGACATCACTCTCGAGGTATGCGAGCATCCCTTGGAAGCGCAACGCGCGACCCGTGCCCGCCGCGTCGCCTACCATGCGATTAATCTCGATGGCCTCGCGCACCAGCGCGTGGGTACTCTCGCTGTTATAGGTCGCAAGCCGGAAATCCAGCCCAACGGCGCAGAGAAGCGCATTCGCTCTCTCACCGCTGATGCGCGGAGCGAGTGCGGTCAGGCGGTCTAACCAGCCGCGCCCCTCAGCCAATGCGCCACGAAATATCCAGTACTGCCAGAGTGACTGCGCATGCCTGAGTCCATTCTCCGCACCTTCTGGGTCGCGGAGCCACCAGCCGAGGGCGGCCCGCACATTCGCGCGATTTGCTTCGAGCGACGCCAGCGCAGACTCGTGCTCAGCAGTCCAGAGCATGGCGTCCGCGCGCTCACTGAGCGCCGCGTACCACCTCGCATGCCGCATGTGTGTGTCAAGCGCCTCATGCGTCTCCACGAGACGCTGCTCAGCATATTGGCGGATTGGCTCCAGGAGATGATACTGAGATTCCTCGCCAGCGGTATCGGTCACTACCAGCGACTTATCGGTAAGCTCATTGAGCACCAACACCGTCAGGCTAACGGGTTGAGTCTCACCAGGTGACATGATGGCGTGCGCCGCCGCGAGATCAAATCGTCCGGCGAATACGGCCAGCCGGCGAAAGGCGTGCTGCTCATGTTCAGGAAGGAGGTCATAGCTCCAGTCAAGCGCGCCACGGAGGGTTTGCTGGCGCGTCAGCGCCGTGCGACTGCCTCTCACCAGGATATCTATGCTGCGATCAAGTTGGGTGGCAATCTGTTCGAGGCTGAGGCTGCCAACAAGTGCCGCGGCAAGCTCGATGGCGAGTGGTAGCCCATCTAATCTGTGGCAAATGTGCGCGACGCTTCGGGCATTTTCGGCTGTGAGACTGAATGATGGAGTGACAGAGCGAGCGCGAGCGCGAAATAACTCTACCGATTCATAATGCGCGAGCAGATCAAGGTCTGATTGATCCAGCACCGCCGGCAGTCGGCGTGGGTCCGGCAAGCTGAGGGCGGCAATGCGCCAGACGACCTCGCCAGCTATGTGTAATGGCTCACGACTCGTGCAGAGAATGCACAGATCGCGGCAGCGCCGCAGGAGGGTCTCGACGAGCTGCGCGCATGCCTCAATGAGGTGCTCGCAGTTGTCGAGCACCAGCAGGAGGTGCTTGCGTTCGAGGGCGCTGACAAGTGATTCCGTGGCCGAGATGTCGGCGCGCTCCGGCACCCGTAACGCTGCCGCCATTGCCTGCGCAACCAGCGATGGCTGAGCCAGCGCGGCGAACTCGACCAGCCAGACACCATCGCGATAGTTGGGCACCAGTGACTGTGCGACATGCAGCGCGAGGCGGGTCTTCCCGCCGCCGCCTACGCCAGTAATAGTCACCAGGCGCGAACCAGTGAGGAGCAACACGAGCTCGGCGGACTCGCGTGCCCGCCCGATGAACCGGCTGGTATCGAAGGGCAGATTCGTGGCGGGGACGCCCGTTTCCAAGGTGGTAGTGGCTTCTCCAGGCAGAGGAGAGGGCGCATCTGGGTGAGCAGCAGGGAATCGGCCACTCTGGATGTCGGCGCGCATCTGCTGGCTCATGCGTCCGGGGCGCGCCCCGATCTCCTCCAGAGCAGCGATCAGGGCCTGATACTCGCGCTCCGCCTCGCCGGGCATGCCGCAGAGGGCGTGTAGGCGCATCAGGTGGACACGAGCCTCCTCGTGGGCAGGATCGATAAGGACCACGCGGCGCAACACCTCGATGGCTTCAGCGGGCGCAATTTCCGCCTCGTGCGTGCGGGCAAGTCCGAGCAGAAGGTCGACGAACTGGGAGGCGAGCGTCGCGCGCCGCACGGCAGCCCAGTCCGCATAGCGGTCCTGCGGGAGGAGATCGCCGGTGTAGAGCGCGATGGCTGCGCGGTAGGCCGCCATGCTGCTATGCCGGCGCGCCTGCGCTGCAGCGGCCTCGAAGGCCTCCACATCGGTCAGGTGGAACGCGCCCGCCGTAGTTGAGGGCGCTGACAGATGGATCTGGTCGCCGTCGAAGGCGATTAGGACTTTGGCATCGGGTGTTGCGGTCGTGAGAGCCTGCCGTGCCGCGCGCACTACCTGATGCAGACTATTCCCTGGGTCAGATGGCAGCCGCTCCCCCCAGAGCGCATCAATCGCCTGCTCGCGATGCAGACGGTGACCTTGAGCGAGCGCCAGAAGTTTGACGAGGGTACGCGCGCGCTGAAGCCGCCAGGCATCTTCCCGGATAGGGGCGCCATTAATCGCGACGGAGAAACCGCCCAGCAAGCAAATCTGTACCGCTTGTCGTCCAGTCTCCTGAGCGCGTGAGAGTCGTGGCATGTGTCGGCCTCCAAGGCTTCTCAGGAACTCTCCAGGAAAGATCATGCTATTGCGTGGTGTCTGTGGGGAAACCTACGCATTATTTTGGCATACGAGCGCAAGCAAAGCCTACGAGATCGTTAGGCCGATCTTTTATAAGCGCGAGACACAGAACGAAGACGAAGTAGAAGTCTTACGAGGCTTCACGCCTGTGCGGTGCAAGTTCACGCTATCGCAGACCGCCGGTGAGGAAGTTCCACCTATTCAGATACCGAAGTGGGACATGGTGCTTGCGAAGAGCAAGCTGGGTTTGCGCCAGGTCGAGTTCGACAGCACTAACGGAAACCTCCAAGGCTTTTCAGCCGTGGCCTGGAGTTCGCGGTATCACGGATTGCCTTCAACCGCTGGAAGACCAATTTCCACGAGTGAGGTCACGTTGTTCTGGGTCATACGATGCCTAGCAGCCATGAAGAGTATGTATACCACCGTGGCCAGATGGAAGCTGAAGCCGAGATCCTGGCCATGCTTTGTATGAAGGGCGCCGGTCTGTTCGACGAAGAAACGGCACGGTACAGCCGCGGGTACGTGCAGCATTGGCTGGGTGGTAATGAATTCCCTGAGATGTCGGCTCGTAAGGTGCTCAAAGGTGCTGATGCCATTCTGAGAGCTGGCTGCATCGCCCCTACTGAACCCACTGAGTAACTGTACCAATTACTGTACCAACGCCGACGATATTCAGCGACAAAATGCGGCATA
>DAHUXT010000235.1 GCA_027307065.1 Ktedonobacteria bacterium | reverse complement strand
CGAGGCGACCCGGCAGATCAAGCAGCAGTTGCCGAAAGTCGCCGTGCTGGCGCTCACCGCCTATGACGACGACCAGTATGTGCTGGCGCTCATAAATGCTGGCGCGGCGGGATTCATGTTGAAGGATGTGCGCGGCCAGGAACTGGTGACGGCGGTGCGATCGGTGCATCGCGGTGAGCAGGTGCTTCAGCCAGCCATCGCGGTGCGGGCGCTGCGCCAGGCGGTGTCTAGCCGGTCTCCCATTGTCTCGATGCCACCCCTTTCCGATCGTGAGATGGAGGTGCTGCGCGAGGCGGCGCGTGGCCTGCCGAATAAGGATATCGCTCGCCGCCTGAACCTGAGCGTGCGCACGATTCACACGCACCTCGGCAATATCTTTGCCAAACTCGGTGTTGGCTCGCGCACGGAAGCCGTCTTGCTGGCGCTGCGGCGGGGATGGATCGCGCTCGACGATACGGAGCATCCTGATCTGAGTGTCGCGGCGCCCGTGACCGATGTCGTCGTGGACGAGGAAGAGGAATAGCCGCCGCTGGTGACAACCGCGCGCTTGCGTGGCTTGCGTGCCTTCTCCGCTATGGGGTACGCTGCCCATACATGTCCGCGACTCTACGTACTACGACCAGGTGGTATGGACGAGCCGAGCATATATGGGGAGCAATGGCATGCGCGCACAGCACAATGTGACCACGTCGAGAGGCTCACCCTCCCATCCGTGGGCTACTACTGAATATGTCGTTCGTACGTTGGGCCTGCCGCTCGTGCTGATCGCGCTGGTCACTGCCTGGGCGTTTTGGGGTCCGGGGTCGGCCATGCCGAATTCGCCGCCACAAGCCATGCTGATTCTCTCGGTGCTGACTCTGGGCACCGCGCTCTTTGTGCGCGCCAGCCGCCAGCGATTCGGGTTGGATGCGCGCGCCGGTCTGACACTGCCCGATCCGCTGTACACGCTCTACCTGGCAACTGTTGTGCTGGCCGGCAATACTGAGGCCATTGTGCTGGCGCTCATTACTCCACTGATCGCAGGAGTGCCCGATGCTGTCGGGCGGCCACGAAGTATCCTACAGAGCATGCGCCAATCAGCCGCCGCTGGCACCACCACGCTCGTTGCCGGCTTGATCTACGTGGCGAGCGCCGCTCCCTTTCGCGCTTCCGCCAATTCGCAACTGCACGCGCATATCGTCGGTGCGGTATTGGCCTCGGCAGTCATGTTCGCTGGGGCGGTCGGTTTCCGGCTGGTAGAGCAGCGCCTCGGGCAGGGACCGAAGCCCATCCCCTGGAAGGAATATCTCCCCACACCGGCGCTTCGCTTTCAATTGATGATGCTGGTGATTGGGCCACTGCTGCCGCTGGCCGAGGTGCTCGACGATTTCGAGGCAGAGGTATCGTGGCTGCTGTTTCTGGTGCCACTTTCAGCCATCTATTATCTGGCGCTGGTGAGCGTGCGGTTGCAGCAGCGCACCGAACAGCTCCAGGAAACGGTGCTCAAACTGGGGCAGGCACGCGAGCGCGAGGCGGATCTGATTGACTACGCCGCGCTGATCACCTCGGCGCAGGAGGAAGAGCGACGCCGCCTCTCACGCGAACTCCACGATGACACCGCGCAGACGCTGGTGGCGCTTTCGCGTGGACTGGACGCGCTCTCGTCGCGACGGCCGGATCAGTCGGTTTCGGAGCACGATACCCGCTTCATTGCGGAGTTGGGCGATCTTGCCAAGCGCAGCCTCGATAGCATTCGCCGTGCCTGTCAGGACCTGCGCCCCTCCGTGCTGGATGACCTGGGGCTGGCCGCCGCGTTGGCATCGCTGGCGAATAGCATGACTCAGCGCGGTCTGGAATGCGAGTTCCAGCAGGAGGGCGAGAGTAGCCAGCCCAGCGCGCGCGAGGTTGAGGTAACGGTCTATCGCATCGCACAGGAGGCGCTTGCCAACGCATCACGCCACGCCGATGCCACCGGCAGCAAGATCGTGCTGGCCTACGATGACGCTACGCTGCGGCTGACGGTGAGCGATAACGGGCATGGATTCCCGGTGACGGAGACGCTGAGCCGGGTGCGTTCACCGCAGGCGACAGGCACAGGGCTGGGGCTGCGCGGCATGCGCGAGCGCGCGGGTCTGATCAACGCGCGTCTGACGATCGAGAGTGTCCCCGAGAGCGGCACGACGATCACGCTCACGGCGCCGCTGGGCGCTCCACAGGCACGAACCGCTCCCTCGTATGGCCCACTCGCCCGGCCAACCGCCTGAACAATCCGCGTGTCTCGCTCGTTGTCGCCGGTGGCAGGGCCGAGGTGCTGTGAATGGCAGATGTCAGCGTATTCGCCCGCTATTGGAACCGGCACAACGCCTGGTAGATGGCCTCCGTGCCGAAGTGCACCGCCTCAACCGGAACGCGCTCATCGGCAGCGTGGATAAGCTCCGGCATCGCAAAGTCGGCAGGCAGGTTCATCGGCAGGAAGCCATAGGTCTGGATGCCCAGCCGCGAAAAGTAGCGGCCATCGGTACAGCCTGAGAGGAGGAGCGGAATCGGCGTGCCGTCGGGATCGGCCTCGCGCAGGATGGCGGCCAGGGTGTCAAACAGCGCCATATCCGGCTCGGCGGCGATTGGATCGCTGCGTCCGGCGGAAAACTCGGCGAGGTCGCCCGCGAGCTGGCGCAACTCCGCCAGCATCTCGTCGGGTGTGGACCCGGGCAGCATGCGGCCATCGAGCTGCACGACAATCTCGCTGGGGATGACGTTCGCTTTCTCGCCTCCGCGCACCATCGTCGCATTGACCGTGTTGTGCAGCAGCGGGTCGAAGGTGGCCCCCTGGGCGCCGAGCAGATCGAGGGTGGCGTCGGTGTGTGCTGGGTCGAGCAGTGGGCGGATCAACTCGCCGATCTGTGGCGGGAGCGCGTCGGCGATGCCTTCGATCATGAGCCGGGTGACGGTGGGAATGTGCGGTGGCAGACGATGCTGGTCGAGCCGCTGGAGCAACTGACCCGTCTTTGCCATCGCGCCCCCGCGCATCGGCAGCGATCCGTGGCCGCCGGGGCCGCGCACCGTCGCGGTGATGGCTACGCCCTGTTTCTCGGCAACCATGATGGGGTAAAACCGCTGAGCGGCGATGTGGGCGGTGAATCCCCCAAGCTCGCCGAGGGCATAGCGCACGCCCTGAAACAGGTCGGCGTGTTCTTCGACAAGGAAGCGCGCGCCATCATCGCCCCAATTCTCTTCGTCGGAGAGTGCGGCAAAGATCACATCGCCCGGCAAGGCGGTATCTTCGGCGGCGGCCCGGAGAAACGCGGCGAGCATCATCGCAATGCCGCCCTTCATGTCGAGCGCGCCACGTCCCCAGACAGCGCCATCGGCAATGTCGCCAGCGAAGGGCGGATGGCTCCACTGCTGGCCACTGGTCGTGACGACATCTACGTGACCGTAGAGCAGCAGCGGCGGCGCATTGCCATGGCCCGCCAGCCGCGCGACCAGATTGGGCCGGGTGGGATCGCGCGCAACGATCGTCGAGGAAATACCTGCCTCGGCCAGCACATCGCGGATGTAGCCGATACAGGCGGCCTCATTGCCGGGTGGGTTGGTGGTATCGAAGCGGATCAGGCGCTGCAGCAATTCGGCGGGGCGCGTATACAGCGGCGTGTCGGTATCGGCGGTGGGCATCAAAGCGACCTCCCTCGTGATGTGCGGCATTGTATGCCGCATTGTGCCGCCTCGCGCCGCGAGATGCAAGAGGCAATGTGCTGGACAGTGTGGGCGGAATGACGGTAGGGCACTTCGGATCAATCTGGCGCTTTTCACCCAATATGGCTAGGTGACGGCCGCGCCCTTCCAGGTCGGCGGCTCGTTTCAAGAAACAGACGGCATGAAACGTCTCCCCTCAGGGAACAAAGTCCCCCAAATCTCGTCATCGGTTGACGCCATTTGGCCCCTCGCAGGCAATTTCGACCGATTGCGTGATTGTCAGTCGCGCTCGTTCGTTCTATACTATAGAACATAAGTTCTAGTTGCGCGGCATGCGACCCGTTGAGAGCAGTGAGTGCGCCAGGGCGTTTCCACGTCTGTGGCGAGAAGGGATGAGAGGCATGTCACAGGTATTAGTGGTGGATGATGACCGCGCCATCCGCGAGCTGCTGCGTTATGCGCTCGAGGCGGAAGGCTACGCGGTGACACTGTATTGCGATGGTCGTGGTGTGGTAGAGGCGCTGGATGCGGCGCTGGAGCCCTGCGTTGTGCTGATGGATATGATGATGCCGGAGATGAGCGGCTGGGATGTCTGCCGCGCGCTCGAAGAGCAACCCGAATTGATGCAGCGGCACGGGCTGGCGCTGATGTCGGCGGGGCTGATGCCGGGCCAGGAGTATCCGTCGGTGGCGGATGTGCTGATGCGCAAGCCGTTCCGCCTGGAGCAGGTCTATACACTGGTGGAGGCGATGTTTGCCGGGCTGGCGGACCGCGCAGCCGAGCAAATGATCGTTCCGGTGCTCACCTGCGATTCCCACATGTTGGGATCGGTGGCGTAGACGACTGGAGGCAAAGGCGATTCGAGGGCATCAGGGCATCATTGAGCAGGCGATGGTGGTGGATACGTGCCGCTGTCGCCTTTCGCTTTGATCGCATCTGCCCGTGCCTGATAGCTCTTGATGCCATCATCGTATGCGCGCGTTTCCCCAGCGTCGCCCATGTTGACGTTGACGACTCCCAGAACGAAGTCAGGCGTATTGTCGAGCATGGTCTGGAGTGTCTCTTCGTCGAGTTTCTTCACGTGATTGAGTTGCTTCTGCACGTCCTCGGTTCCCTGTTTGGCAAACGCTTCGTCCTCGCCGGCGTGGAAGCGCTCATGCTTGAGGGTGAGATCGCGCGCCCAGAAATGTGTACATGGCGGCTTGTTTGAGCCGTGGTACGGAGTGAAATCGAAGACGATCATCGAATAATTTGCCCTGGTAATCGCGGGGTCGGAATCACTTTCGATGTCTGTTTGGCCGTCGGGGCCGTGTTTGGCGCGCACCTTGATCTTGATGTCTGATGCCAGGGTTGCCTTGACCTGAAATACCCCTTTTTCACGCGCGATCGTGCGTGTCTTGTACGTCGGTTTGGCGAAGCGGGTGATGCCGAAATCGCCCGCTTTCTCGGGGTCAGCCGCCTCCTCGGAGATAATTGCGGTGAATTCGATCTTCGCGCGAACGGGGAGGCGTTGGCTTTTCGATCCGGTGCCCTTCATTGCGATGGTGTCTGGCTCATCGTCAGCCGTATCCTGCGCATCGAGCGCCGAGTCATCGTTGGGCAAGAGTGCTGGCGGAGTGCTCGCCGTGCCCATCTCGACCTCGTTGTCGCGATCACCATCGGCGTGGTGACTCTCGCCAGGTGAGGTTGATGCTGGTGATGCTGGTGATGGTGATGAGACGGCGACACGGCCAAAGCTATGGCCGGAGGATGTCATGTCCGCGCTTCGGGGATACCGCTCGGCGGTCGGCATCGAGGCGTGTCTTGCCCATGAAGCGCTGTCGTCCACCTGGCAAGGACGGCGGATACGCATGCGTTCATGCATGGCGCTTACCTTCTGGAATCCTCGCGGACGACGTTTGCAAGAGACGTGCTGGCGACTACGCATGCCATAGTATCAGGGTAGCAGTAACTGGCCGTTATCGTCAAGCTGATCATACGCTATGGACGCTCTGGCTCCGGCAGATGCAGCAGTCGCGCCGCCTGAGCAGGCGAGACGACCCCAAGCGGGATGAGCCGGGCGAACGCCTCGGCACGTGCGGCGAAATCCTCTGGCTCTTCAATGCCGCCAAAGCTGACGGTGAAGCGCGGGTCGATCCAGCGGCGCACTTTGCGCGTGAGAACGCTGGACGCCAGTGCGACCACTGGGGCGACGGCGCGGCGATAGACGACATTTTGCTGCGACTCGCCGACGCTGCGATTGCTGGTATCGGTGAAG
>DAHUXT010000234.1 GCA_027307065.1 Ktedonobacteria bacterium | reverse complement strand
AGGAGGAGCGTGCCAGATGGCGTGGTAGGCCTGTCAGGCCGTTGCTGAGTGCGTTTCCCGCCTCCCTCTCTTCGGAGGTGGAGGAGTCAACGGCCATCGCGCTCGCACTACCCTCTCGGGTGGTAGGAGCAGTATACCGACGACTAGAACGTTTGTCTAGTGGCAGCTAGCTCAGCTAGCCCGTGCGCGGAAATAGTTGCAAGACACACTGTAATTCATGTCCTTAATGCGCGGAACCGTACCAAGCGCCTGTCCAACGGGAATATTACCGCGCTGACGTAAAACCCATCTCATGCTGACCACTGACCCTGCCGACGGCGGAGAATCTCGGCGAGAGCACTCCATCGGCTAACCGCCACCCTACCGCGATTGTATGACTACAGAACACACCACTTGACAATCAAAACGTTTTACATTACACTTTCCCCCAATTCGTCAAAACGTTTTGATGAACGTGGTTTTGATCGGAGGCGGCAGCAGTGACGACGATCAAAGACATCGCATCTGCCGCTGGCGTCTCCGTCAGCACCGTGTCACACGCGCTCTCCGGCAATCGCCCTATCAGCGAGCCGACCCGCGCACGAGTCCTCGCCGCCGTAGCCGCGCTGGGATATCGTCCAAATAAGCTCGCGCAGGGACTCGTTAGCAAGACGACTCGCTCGCTGGGCTTATTGGTGCCCGACCTCGCCAACCCATTTTTCAGCGCCATGGCGGAGGCGCTAGAGGTCCAGGCGCATGAGCGCGGCTACAGTGTGATTCTGTGCAATACCAACCTCGACGCCGAACGCGAGGCCGATTACCTGGATGTGCTGCTCAGCCGACAGGTGGACGGACTGCTCTATTTCCCTGGCACTAGCGTGCCCAACCGTGCGTTGCAGGCGGCGTTGGAAAAGCAGATTCCTGTCGTGGTCGTCGATGAGCAAATCGCCCATGTTCCCGGCGTATTCGTCGATAACGTCGGCGGCGGCAGGCAGATAGGAGAACTGCTCGCCGGGCTGGGACATCACCGGATACTCTTCCTTGGCGGCGCGGAAGCACTGCCCACCGTGCAGGATCGTCTGCGTGGGCTGCGCTCGTCGCTCTATTCGGCATTTAACGGCACCGATACCGCCGTCGAGTTGCTATTGCGCTTTGGCGCATACCGTGCCTCATTCGGCTATGAAACGGTGCACGACTGCGCCCGCGAGGGTCTACTGGGGCACGCCGCAGTGGATGCGCCAACGGCCATTGTGGCCGCAAATGATCTGATAGCTCTCGGCGCACTGCGCGCCCTGCGTGAACTCTCGATCCAAGTGCCGCAGGAATGTTCGTTGGTGGGCTTCGACGGACTTGAGTTCACCATGTTGACAACACCCTCCCTCACGACGGTTCAGCAGCCGACTGGCCTCATCGCCAACTCGGCGATTGAGCTCTTGATAGATCGAATCGACGTTTCCCTTGACCATCGGGACGATTACCCTGCGGCACGACTCGCGCCGCAGGTCGTCCATCCCGTCAGTCTCGTTGTCCGTGAGTCGGTGGCTGCGGCTCCTGGACGATAGACGCGCTTCTCAGGCGATGCGGCGCTGATTTGCCGGGTGGCTGTTGAGTGGGCGCGAGCAATGATGCGATGTGGGCATGATCTGCCCGCGCGGTGACAGCGCCAGACCGATCATCTGGCTGCACCAGCGAGCACCTTACACCGCAGTATCGATGCTTCAGTTTCGGGGTGACACCGGCGTCACGCCATCGCTGAAGCACACCTGGCATGGCCCAGGCGCTGTTTGTTATAGCACGCCATGCCTGGTGAATCTCCACGCTCGTGATGCAATTGTCGTATCGACTGCAGATTGGGAGGACAGCATGTCATCCACCGCAGGGGTTGGCGACTCCGCGACCACGTCCCACTTTGTCCGCAATGCCACGGGACTCGTGCGCGAGCTTTCGCCGTTCGATGCCTTCAACCTCGTGTTCTCTGCCGTGCTTATCCCGGTGGGGATCACGCAGGCACTGTCGTTTGCGCCGTTTTTTTGGCCGGGCGCCAACGTGCTCGTTGCGTTCTTGCTCTCGATTCCACTGGTCTTTTGCTTCGGCCTGGTGTACCTGTATTTTACGGTCGCCATGCCGCGCTCCGGTGGCGATTATGTCTGGGTCAGCCGGATTCTCGGTCCCGGTGTTGGCTTCGTAGCGAATCTCGCCCTGACCTTCGTCTTTACGACCTGGATCTCGTTCAATTTCACGTCCATGCTCACGTTGTTGATGCCCAGCCTTGGCTATATCGCTGGCTTCACGTGGGCTCCCGACCAACTAACGCAGTTCCTCATCGCCTCGGCGCTGACGATCGTGTTCTCAGGTCTGATGATGTTAGGCGCGCGGCGCGTGGCGCGGTTCATGGCTGTGGCGTTTGGCATCGTCTGGCTGGGCATGGCCATCTGGCTCGTGGGGCTGATCTTTACCAGCCATAGCGCTTTCGCGGCAAATTTCCAGACGCAGACCGGGATGTCGCTGGCACAGGTATCCGCCGCTGCCGCCAAAGCGGGCTACGCGCCCGGCAGCAGCATCGACTGGCGCGGCACATTGTTCGCCATGATCTTTGCCTTCCAGGTGTTCACGGGCTTCCAGTGGACCGGTTACTTCGCCGGTGAGATCAAGAACGTGCGGCGCACCGCGACGATGTCGATTCTCGGCGCACTGGCGGTCAGCGCGGTGCTCTATGTCGGCGGCACGGCGCTGGTATACAATACCTACGGTTTCTCGGATTTCGGCTCAATGGTGTATCTGGGATTCAACTCTGGAAGTTCCACCTTGCCGTTTGCGCCGTACCTGGCATCGTTGGTGAAGTTCCTCAGCCTGCCTGGATTCCTACAGATCTTCGTCGCACTCTGCTTCGTGCTCTCGGTGCTGTGGTGGACACCTACTGGATTCCTGATCGCGACGCGCAACCTGTTCGCGTGGTCGTTTGACCGACTTGCGCCAGCGGGCGTTGCCGAAGTCAGCGAGCGGCTGCACACTCCCGTGATCGCCACGGTGGTGATTGCCGTATGGGTCGAGGTTCTCAACTACCTCAACATCTACCAGGGGCTCAGCGCGCTGCTGGTCAACGTCATCGCGGTCATGGCCGTTGCGTTCATCGCCGTTGCGCTATCGGCGATCTTGTTCCCCTTCGTACGACCGACGATTTATCAGTCTGCCCCATCACTGGTGCGCACGAAGATTGTCGGCATTCCGGTCATCGTGATCGCTGGCGTCGTCATGCTGATCAGTTGGGGGTTTGTACTCTACGTCGCGTTCACGACGACGGCATTTGGGCAAATTTCAGCCAAGTCGATGATCGAAGCGTTTGCGGTGCCGATTATCGGGCTGCTGTACTACCTCATTGTGCGTGTGGTCCGCGCAAACCAGGGCATCAAGCTCCAGGCGGCCTTCCAGGAGATTCCGCCCGAATAGCGGCGTGATGTCTCTTTCATTGAGTGCGTCGGTCGGAGATGATAGTCATACGACGACAGCCATCCAGACTATCATCCCGCCGCGCCTCAACATTGCCTCAGGAGTCGCGTTTGTGTTACCTGCTGTCCCCTGGCTGCCACCCGGCTGCCACCCGGCTGCCACCCGGCTGCCACCTCGGACGCGACTCACGATCGTCCGTTCACACGCGTTGATCCAACCGCGCCGCCGCTCCAGATACGGCGGGAGGATTCTTTATGACGTCACTACCATCAGGCGGTACCACGAGCGGTACCAACAGTCAAGGTTCTGTTCTCACCGCACTTTTTGGGCGAACACGGCCCGTTATTGCGATGATGCATCGTCCGCCACTTCCCGGAAGGCCACTATATGATGGCCGCAGCGGCATGGCCAGCGTGGTTGATTCGCTACGCCATGACCTGGATATCCTCCAGGATGGTGGCGTGGATGGCGTGCTCTTTTGTAACGAGGGAGACCGTCCCTATCCGTTGCATACTGATCGCGCGCAGGTCGCGGCAATGGCTGCTGCCATTGGCGAAATTCGCCCGCTGATTCACGTGCCTTTCGGCGTGGACCTCCTCTGGGATCCCTTTGCTGCACTCGCCGTGGCGCAGGCGGTACAAGCCCGCTTTGTGCGCGAAGTCTTTACCGGCGTATATGACAGCGATATGGGACTGTGGCAGCCAGATGCCGCCGCCGCCCTGGACTATCGGCATGCTATTAGCGCCGATGATATCCGGCTATTCTTCAATATCGAGCCAGAGTTCGCCCGTCCAGTCGCGCCCCGGCCTATTGGCGATCTCGCCAGGAGTGTCGTCGTCTCATCGCTAGCCGACGCCATTCTCATTTCCGGAGCAATGGCTGGCGCTTCAGCCGACCTGACACACATCGCAGAGGCAAAGGCCGCTGTGCCACAGACGCCCGTCCTTGCCAATACGGGGGTCAAGATCGAATCAGTGCGTGAAACACTCGCCGTGGCCGATGGAGTCATCGTCGGCTCTGGCCTCAAGATTGACGGCTATACCTGGAACCCGGTAGATCCAGACCGGGTGCGCCGCTTCATGGAGGAGGTTCGCGCTGTGCGCGACGAATCCGGCGAGCGGGCGGGGCATGGCGGCAAGGCATAGCCCGAAAGCAGGCAGCATTATGGCTCCGTACACCATCGGTGTCGACATTGGCACGACCGGACTGAAAGCTGTCGTGCTCGACCTCGAACAAGGCGTCGTGGCACACGCCGAGCGCCCTCACGAATTGCTCTCGTCGCACCCAGGCTGGGCGGAGGAAGACGCCGAACAGTGGTGGATTACGACCGTTTCCGCGATTCAGCAGTTGCTCAACGTGGTCCCAGCTTCGGCTATTGCCGCGATTGGCGTCTCGGGCATGGTGCCCGCAATGGTCTTGCTCGATGCGTCGGGTAAGCCGCTGCGGCCCAGCATCCAGCAAAACGACGCGCGCGCTGGCGACGAAGTTGAGGAACTACGCGCCAGTGTCGATGTCGAAGCGTTCTTTCGTATCACCGGAGGCGTGCCGAATCAGCAGAATATAGCACCGCGCTGGCGCTGGCTTGCTCGCCATGAGCCTGACGTGATTGCGCGCACCGCTCACCTCCTGGGTTCTTACGACTTCATCTCCTATCGTTTGACGGGCGAATACAACCTGGAGGAGAACTGGGCGGCCGAGAGTGGACTCTACGACATTCTTCGCCGTCGGTGGCATATGCCGTATTTGGAGCAGGCTGGCATCACGGCAGATCAGTTACCGCCCGTCCGTCGACCAACTGCCATTATCGGGGGAGTGAGCGACGCAGCCGCCAGCGCGACCGGTCTGATTGCGGGCACCCCGGTGCTCGCGGGCAGCGCCGACCACGTTGCGGCGGCATTGGCGGCGGGACTAACCACCACGGGCGATGTCTTGCTGAAGTTTGGCGGAGCAGGCGATATTCTCTATTGCGCGGAGTCACCCGATCCAGACAAGCACTTTTATTTCGATTATCACGATATCCCCGGTCTGGTGCTCATCAACGGCTGCATGGTATCGAGTGGTTCACTCGTCAAGTGGTTTACTCGTGAGTTGGCGAACTCAGCGCAGCCGGAGGTACTCGACGCAGAGGCGGCGCTCATTGGCCCAGGCGCCGGAGGAATCGTGGCGCTGCCGTATTTTCTGGGCGAGAAGACACCGATATTCGACCCCATGGCTCGCGGCATCTTTGCCGGCGTCATGCTGCATCACACGCGCGCGCATCTCTACCGGGCGGTGCTCGAATCAGTCTGTTACGGATTCGCCCATCATCTGGCGTTGCTGCGCGAGGCTGGCCGTCCCATTACGCGGGTGCTCGCGGCTGACGGTGGCAGCCGGAGTGCGGTGTGGATGCAAATTGCCGCTGACGTAGTCGGAGAGCCGGTGTCAGTTGTCGGCGGTGAGGCGGCGTCGGCGCTCGGTGTCGCGTTCGTTGCGGCGATGGGTGCGGGCATGGCGACCGATTGGACTGATATCCG
>DAHUXT010000233.1 GCA_027307065.1 Ktedonobacteria bacterium | reverse complement strand
CCGAGCAGAGCAGCAACTTGTCGCCCGCCTGGAGCGCCACCAGGAATAGATCGACCTCTACCTGCTCTTCGTCGCCCCCAAGGCTGCGATAAATCTGGTTGCGCCGCGGATGCGTGTAGACATCTTCCGGACGAATGACCCCCGCGCTGACGAGGCTGGCCACAACCGAATGATCGGTCGTGATCTGGCGGAGACCTGCCTCAGGACTCATGAGATAGGTGCGACTATCGCCGATATTGACGACGGCGGCCTGGTCGTCCACGATAATGGCCGCGGTCATGGTCGTGCCCATATCCGCCCGCTCGTTCACGTTTCGCTGGCGCAGTTCGTCATTGGCGCGCTGCACACCGTCACGCAGAACGTCCGCGAGTGCTGGGCCATCGAGTGGCTGGCTGGAATTGAGCACCTGCATAACTGCGCGTGTCACGATCTCGATGGCCAGGCGGCTTGCCTCCTGCCCGTTCAGATGCCCACCCATGCCATCGGCGACGATATACAGTCCGTATGGCTGCGGACGCGACGCCGCCACCCGCACGCCATGCAGTGCGAGCATATTGTCCTGATTGGGCTCGCTCGCCCGTTTGACCCCTGGATGTGTCAGCCCTGCCGCGTACGACATCAGGCTGGTATTCTTGCGCGACTGAGGCGGCGCGTGCCGCTCGGAAAACGCTGGTGGAGGAGGCGCTGTCGGGCGTCCCATAGGCGAACCGGTCGCCTTTGATGCGGCGGGAATCGCTGGCATAGCCTGAGGCATCGCCGGAGGCATGGCAGGCAGCGCACCTGTTGGCAGATCTTCCACATCAGGCAGTGGCTGCGAGCGCGGACGCGACCGAGGCTGCGAGCGTGGAGGCGCTGGGCGCACCGCGGGCATGGATTGCAGCGTGTCGATCGCCGGAATCTCATACATCGAGTCGCGTGGCAGCAAATCTAGCCCAATTTCATCGGGCGGTGTCGCCCATGCCACCGGAGACAGCGCGCGCCGCCGACGCAGCGCCAGCACCAGCAGCAGCGCCAGCACCAGCGCTCCGGCAGCCAGGCCGCCCCCGATGATGAGTAGCGTTCGCTTGCTGAGGCCCAGCGATGGCGCAAGACCTGGAATACCGGTGGTGGGCGTAGACGCTGGCGCATGCGTCAGCGAGGGAATGGTTGTCGTTTGCTGCTGCGCGGCATCCAGAAACGGCTGGGCGCCCGCGAAATCTGGCGCGGAAGTAAGCACCCCACGGAACGCGCTCGTGGCGGCGCTATAGTCAGCAGGCGAGGCGTAGAAGGCCGAGATGCCCTTCTGCCATGCGGTCATCAGCGGGCCTGATTGGCTCGTCACCGAACCGATGGCGCTTTTGAGATCGCTGAGCGGGGCCAGCACATGGTTGCCATTGCTATCTTTCACCACCATGCCGACGAGCCGCCCGTTGCTATCCACCGCCGCCGCGCCAATACCAATGCTGTTGCTCAGTGCTGAGGGCGAAGCCGAAGGGGCGCTCCCGGCGGTAGGCGAGGATTTTGCTGATTTGCTGGTTGGCTGGGGAATCTGGTCCGCCGGGACCGTGATGGGATAGAGCGTATCGTTCAGCTCGCTCTGCTGCACCGCATCGCGATTGAGCGGCTGGCCGTTGATGCCAGTCAGGTCGATCACCTGCGCGATCCCAGTGGCCGGGGCGTCGGATGGCTGGGGAATCGAGAGGACGGGCAGGTCGTGCTTGGGCGAATTCGCGCCGTTTGCCAGCGGCAGTGCCAGCAGACGCGGCGCGCCGGGGCCGCCGTTGGTCGTGAGCAGGCCAGGGCTGATCGTATAGGTGATACTGCCGCGCTGCGAGGATGAGGCTCCCGTATACGCGGCGTTCAGCACGACTTGAATGCGGGTAATGCCCCAACTTGCCGCAGTGCCATTCAACTGCTGGAAGGCCGCCTGCACTCCCTGGCATGGCACTAAAGGATTGACGGCGGCGGTGGGCGTCAGCACATAGTTGGCGGAATTCAGAGTCTGGCCGGTCGTGCCAACGAGCGCACCAACAGAGGCGCACGGCGCTAGCACGGGGATCGGCGCCGCAGTAGTGTTGGTGGTGCCGTAGTAGTAGGTGAGCACTCGCACCACCGCGACACGAGCCGCCGCGACCGATTGTGGTGGGCGATCTTGTCCGTCGGCGCGCGCCAGGGGTCCGTTTGCCACCGGAAGACCTAGCCCCAGCGCCAGCGCCACTGCTGCCACCATCGCCAGCGCCACGCGCCTGAACCCAACCGCCATGCCCGTTCCCTCCTCCGTCGCCCTGTCGCGAGCATGGAAAGCGCCCCTTCGCCGTTGCTCGTAGCCTCTATGATGCACCTTTACACGTGATATCCGCAACTTTCCAGGACGGCCGGGCATCCACGACGTAACCCACAGTGTAACCCGCGACACCTGTGTCATCTGGCACGCGCGAGGATGCGTGGACTATGCGAAGCGCCAGCGGGCCCCATCTTTCAATGACTCGTGGCTCCAGCCACGGGCAACGCTTGGCCGCATGCGAAACATGCCGCTGCCGGCGGGATCAGGCGCCAGGCGCTCATATTTTGCCATCCAGGCGTCGACGATGCGCGTGCCGAGCGCCTCGTCAGTGGTGATGTCTTCGGTGAGCCCTTCGAGAATGACGACATCACTGCCGCTTTCCAGATGGACACACACATTGGGATTCGCCGGCAGATTGCGTCCCCAGCGGGTGCGTGGATGACCATCGAAGTAGAGCGCGCCATCGACCCAAACGCCCCAGAGCGGCGTCACATGCGGGCGGCCATCAGGGTTGGTTGTCGCCAGCCAGTAGTTACGCGCCTGCTCCAGAAGGTGCTCGGCATGCGCCCACGCCAACAGTTCCGCGTGCCGCTGCGGGAAGGCATAGCCAGCTGGCGCGCTCAGTGGACTCGCCACCGGCTCGCTAGGGCGTGCCGGATCCTGCGCATCATTCATCGCTCTTCTCCCTCATACTTCGGACACACTTTCCCGGCGGCCAGGCAGCCATTTTCGGAGGCAGCCCGCGATTGACTGGTGCGCTGCCACGATGGAACGCGCCCATGGCCGTTATGCTACGATGGATACTAGAGTGGCAATTCTTTCCGGCGATCTGTGCACGGCATTCGAGAGGACAATCTGGCGATGAGTAGCAGCTACGAGGCCCGCATTGGCGCGCTATCCGGCGGTGAGAAGATTGATCTGCGCAGCGACACGGTGACACTCCCCTCCCCCGCGATGCGCGAGGCGATGTACCGCGCGGAGGTCGGTGACGACGTCTATGGCGAAGATCCCACCGTCAATCAGCTCGAAGAATTGGCGGCCTCGATGCTCGGCAAGGAGGCGGGGCTGTTCGTCGTCTCAGGCACGATGGGCAATGCCGTCTCGATGCTGGCGCACTGTCGCCGGGGCGACGAGATCGTGATGGGCGACCGCGCGCATACGTATCTGTATGAGGTTGGCGGCCCCGCCCGGCTGAATGGCTCCCCCTCGCGCCCGGTACCAAACCTGGCCGATGGCACACTCGACCGCGAACGACTGGCGCGCGCCTTCCAGGGCGACGACATCCACGAGGCGCGGACGGGGCTGCTCTGTTTGGAGGATACGCAGAACATGTGCGGCGGCCGTGTGCTCTCGGCGGCGACGCTGCGCGAACTGGCGGCTCCGGCGCGGGCACGCAATCTGCCGGTGCATATGGATGGCGCGCGCGTCTTCAATGCGGCGGTGGCACTGGGGGTTCCGGTAAGCGCGTTGGCGGCGGAGGTGGATAGCGTGCAATTCTGCCTCTCGAAAGGGCTGAGCGCGCCAGTTGGCTCAATGGTGGTAGGGTCACACGCCTTCATCGACGAGGCCCGGAGAATTCGCAAATTGCTCGGCGGCGGCATGCGCCAGGCGGGTATCATCGCGGCGGCGGGAGTCGTCGCGCTGACGGAAATGGTTGACCGGTTGGCTGAAGATCATGCCAACGCCAGACGGCTGGCCGAGGGGCTGGCGCAGGTTCCGGGAATCACTATCGCGCCAGAGACGGTCGAGACGAACATCCTCTTCTTTGGAGTACGCGACGCCGATGGCGCAGCAGCCGACATCACGCCGCTCGTGACGGCAGCGGCGCGGGCGGGCGTGTTGTTTTCTGGGGGTGACGACGGACGTATCCGCGCAGTTACACACTACGGCATCTCGGCGGCGGAGATCGAGCGGGCGCTGGCGGTGGTCTCTGAGGCAATGCAAGAGACACAGACACCCAATCCAGTTGAGGCATAGGAGGGGTAGATCTCAGCAACGCCGTTCCGGCCATCACGTACCGTGTGCGGCGCGAGACTATTCCAGTGGAACGCTGAACTGGGTATCATTCGTGCATGGCTCTCGCCTGATGATCGGGAGGATGCATGGATATCGGCTCTATTGTGGGTGTGTTAGCGGTCTTCGCGCTGGTTGCCGCGAATGGCTTCTTCGTCGCGGCTGAGTTCGCGCTGGTCAAGATTCGCGCAACGCGTGTCGAGCAACTGGTGCAGGAGGGCAACGCGGTTGCCCGCATTGTGCAGCGCCAAATCTCCCACCTGGATAGCTACATCGCGGCGACACAGCTTGGCATCACGCTTGCCAGTCTCGCGCTCGGCTGGATTGGCGAGCCAAGTTTAGCCCATCTGGTCGAGCCGCTGTTTGCCTGGGTTGGCGGCGCGCTGGCGGCGCAAAACATTGCCAACGTCGTCGCGGTGGTCATCAGCTTTGTGCTCATCACAGGCTTCCACATCGTGCTGGGCGAACTGGTGCCAAAGTCCATCGCGCTGCAACGTACCGAGCGGGTCTCGCTGTTCGTCGCCGCGCCCCTGCTGATTTTTGCGCGCGTCTTCCGCCCGTTCATCGCGCTAATGAATGGGGTCGGCAACTCGATTGTGCGGTTGCTGGGACTCGCGGCGGGAGGCGAGCACGACGCGGTGCATTCGGTCGAGGAAATCGAGTTGATCGTGGCCCAGAGTCGCCGGGCGGGTGTACTCGAGGCCGGGGAAGAGGCGCTCTTACGCCATGTCTTCGACTTCGGCGACAATACCGCCCGCGACATCCTGACGCCGCGCCGGGATATCGTGGCGCTGGAACACGATACATCGCTGGACGAGGCGGCGCGTATCTGCCTGTCATCTGGCTATACCCGGCTGCCGGTGTATCGCGAGACGCTCGACCAGATCATCGGCATCCTCCACGCGAAAGACTTGCTTGGCGCTCGCGAGCATACTGGCGAACCAGCGCGAACCATCGAGTCGCTGGCGCGCCCCGCCTCATTCGTGCTGGAAACCAATCACCTGGACGCCGTGCTGACCACCTTCCGCCGGGAGGGGAACCATCTCGCGCTGGTGGTAGATGAGTATGGGCAGGTGGCGGGGTTGGTGACCCTGGAGGATGTGTTGGAGGAAATCGTCGGCGAGATTCAGGATGAGTACGACGTCGGCGAGGAAGGCCCCATCCGGCAGCGACCCGATGGTGTCTGGGTGGTAGCTGGATCGGAATCGTACGAGAATGCGCGGGCGGCGATTGGCTTGCCGGATATCCCTGAAGACGAGCGTGGCCAGTATGCGACGCTGCCCGGCCTGCTGATGCTGCGCCTGGACCGCCTGCCACGGGTCGGCGATCGCGTGCGGCTGCCGCCAGACTGGGAGGTTGAGGTGGCGGCGATGGATGGTCGCCGGGTAGAGCAGGTGCTGGTGCGCCGCACGGCAGCGGAGTGAGCGCGCTGATGAGCAGGCGGATTCGCAGTCTCTCTACGCGAGCACAACGACGCCGAAGCGTCTGCTCGTTGCAGGGTCTGTGCTTCCGCTTCCGACCCCATGGGTCGGTTATTGGTGATGACGGTGTTACTCCCAAGACCTGGCCGGAATGGCAGAATGCTCATCCTTGGCAAAGGGAATTCCCCTGGGCGTCGAGGCCATATTCGGCACCCTTCGGAACCTGGGGCACCTGTTTCGGATACAGGGATGAGATGCCAATA
>DAHUXT010000232.1 GCA_027307065.1 Ktedonobacteria bacterium | reverse complement strand
AAGTTGGCGCTGGAAGAGCTTCCTCTCGACGACACTGCCAGCTACGACATCTTTTCCAAGGGCTTCACCAGCGGCGTGTTCCAGTTTGAGTCGTCAGGCATGCGCGATATTCTGCGCCAGCGCCAGGCCCAGGCCGGAACTGGTATGGTCGCCATGCGCGCGCGCGCGGTCGGCACGGTAAAACGGTTCGAAGATATGCGGGAGGTCCTTAGGCGCGATGCCCTTGCCGCTGTCGTCCACGCGCAAGACGGCTTTTGGCCGACGGGCCATCGGCTCATCACCCTCCACCGTAATCGTGATCGCGCCACCTGCGGGCGTATAGGCCAGCGCGTTCTCCAGCAGGATCAGCAGCAACTGGCGCAGCCGGTCGGCATCGCCCCGCACCATCAGCGGTGCCTGCTCCGCCGTGCTCTCGGCGAGCGTCAACGACAGACCCCGCTCCTCCGCCTGGGGGCGCACTTTGGTGACACCATTCTCCACGATTGCCCACAGATCCACGGGTGACATCTCCGCAAGATCACGCTCGTCGTCGGGGCGGGCGAGCGTCAGCAGATCGCGCACCAGCCGCGCCATGTAGTCCACCTCGTCGGTGATTTCATCGACGTCGTCGGCAAGTTCGCGTTGGCTATTCGTCGCGGCGGCATCATTCGCCAGTGCGGGACGGCGCAGATGGCGAGCGACCAGTTCGGCCTGAGAGCGCATAATCGCCAGTGGCGTGCGTAGCTCGTGCGATGCGGCAGCCACGAACCGTCGTTCGCGCTCATAGGCTTCGCGGGTCGGCGCCAGCGCTCTATCGGCCAGAAACAGGCTGACGAGCGCGGTCAGGGCCAGCATCCCCAGGCCGACGACCAGCAGCGTCACCAGCAGCCCGTGAAGATGGCGCGAACGACTTTCGAGCGACATACCCGTCTGCACCACGCCGACAACTTTGCCGTCCTCGCGAATGGCGACGGTATACAGCCGAAACGCGCGGGTGTCGTCGCCGACAGTCACGAGCGCGTGGTCAGCGGCGCCAGCGAGCACCGGGCGAGCCGACCGCATGTCGGGCAGGCCCAGCGCGCGCACGTTGCCCGGATCGGAGATCACTTTTCCCTGGCCGTTGAGCACCACCGTGAAGACATTCGGACTCGATGGCTCGTAGAGTTCGGCGGTGTCGCTGCCCTCATGTGAGGTTGAACCACCGCCTGGGCTCACGAGCAGCACGTTGCGGGCCGTGTCGTGCCCGGCGCGAGCCATCACATCCTGCGTGATCTGCTGGTCGGTGATGCGCGCCTCCCAGGCATAGACGGCGACCGCCATCACCCCGATCATGGCCGAAACCACCAGCAGATTCATCAACAGCAGACGACGCCGGGTCGCCGCGAACGGACTGTGCTGACGCGCGAGACTGTTCACGGGGCGTCACCGCCTCTCGCGAGGTGAGCGCAGGGAATACCCCACGCCGCGCACCGTGTGAATAAGCTTGTGCGATGCGCTCCGGTCGATCTTGTCGCGCAGATAATGGATGTAGGTGTCGAGGACATTGCTGCCTGCCTCGGTGCCGTCGGGCCAGATGCGCGTCATCAGCACCTCACGCGACAGGACACGGTTGGCATTGCGCGCCAGCAATTCCAGCAAAGCGAACTCGCGCGCGGTCAGCGTGACCGGCTCCTTGCCACGATAGACCTCGTGGCGCAGCAGATCGATCACCAGGTCATCGACGACAAGTTCCGGGTTGCCACCAGCGGGATTATAGCCGTGCGGCCTGCGCGCCAATGCTCGCAGACGAGCCAGCAGCTCCTCGAAGGGAAACGGCTTGGTAATGTAATCGTCGGCGCCAGCATCCAGCCCGGCAACCTTGTCTTGTGTCGCATCGAGCGCCGTCAGCAGCAGAATGGGCGTCCGCACGCCCGCGCGGCGCAGATCACGACAGAGCGCGATGCCATTGCGACCAGGCAACAGCACGTCCACAATCAGCGCGTCGTATGCGTCTGGAGCCGCGGAGACGGTTTCATAGGCCACGTCGCCATCATGCACCGTGGTGACGGTGTGGCCGTCATCTTCGAGATTGCGCGTGTAGCTGCGCGCCAGCCGCACCTCATCGTCAACCAGCAGAATTCGCATTGCATCGCACCTTGCTGAGAGACACTATCG
This sequence comes from Ktedonobacteria bacterium, assembly GCA_027307065.1. Taxonomy (GTDB): domain Bacteria; phylum Chloroflexota; class Ktedonobacteria; order Ktedonobacterales; family JADMIN01; genus DAHUXT01. The sequence goes on along the minus strand of DAHUXT010000232.1, from coordinate 3,829 downwards.
CGTCATTGTATCATCGCGTCCGCCGCCAGAGCGATGCTCGCGTGGCCATTTCACGCTTCATGAGAAATTTCCCATCGTGTTTCCAGCAATCTTTAAGATACGGCCAGTATGGTAGTGATAGATTGGTTCCCTGCGCCCTGGCTACCACCGTACACGAGAACCTATACCGTCAGGACAATCAGTGCGATGAAACAAGGAATTTCGAGCCGCCAGCAGCGCCGGCAGCAGATTCAGCGCCCGGCGAGCGCCCGCGATGCTGCGCCCCCAGCCGCCTCGGTCTCGCGCCCTGCTCCCCAGGCTCCGGTGGCTCATGTACACCGCGAGGCGAACACCGCCCACGCGGCCCACGCATCGGATACAGGCGCATCGTGGCGGCCAGCGTCGCTGGTGGCGCTGATGCTGGCGCCGCTGCGGCTGTTTCTCGGCATCACGTTCGTCTACGCGGGCATCCAGAAGCTCACCGACCCGCAGTTCTTCGCGCCCAACGCCAACGGCTACATCGGGCGTCAGATCACCGCATTCGCCGCTGGCTCACCGCTCAGGGGGCTGCTGCTCAATGTCGCGCTGCCACACGCCGCGCTGTTTGGCTCGCTCGTCGCCTGGGGAGAGCTGGCTATTGGCGTCGGCGCGCTGCTTGGGCTGCTCTTGCGCCCGGCGGCATTCTTTGGCGTCGTGCTGAGCCTGCTCTTCTTTCTCTCGGCAAGCTGGCGCGTGCATCCCTATTTCTATGGCTCCGATATCGTCTTTCTCTTCGCCTGGCTGACGTTGCTGCTCACCGGACCAATCGCCGGGGGCTGGTTCGCGCTGGATACACGCCTGGTGTCATGGCTGGCCGGGCGTGTTCCCCAAGATTCGCACGAGCGATTCGAGCGTGTGGCGAGCGTTGTGCTTGGGATACAACCACCAGTTGCCGATGCGCCAGCCGCTCGCGGCAGGACCACCGCACGCGCGGGCCGTGGCGGAGGAGGTCGGTACGGTGCCGCTACCCGGCGCGATTTCCTCAAAGGCGCGTTCGCGGGCGTCGCAACGACACTGGGCGCAGTGCTGGCCGTGACCCTCTTCAGCAAAGGCGGCACGTCCTCGGCGCAACCTGCCACGCCAACGGCGACACTCGGCACGGGCGACGCGGCCACCGCCACAGCATCGGCAACGGGCGGCACCGCGATTGCGACCGCCAGCCAGGTCCCGGTGAACAGCGCAACGTCGTTCACCGTGCCATCAAACGGCGATCCTGGAGTGCTGGTGCATCTCACCAATGGCAACTTTGTCGCATTCGATGCCACCTGCACCCACGCGGGCTGTCCCGTCCAGTACGATCCAGCGAGCAAGCTGCTGCTCTGCCCCTGTCACGGCGCGGCGTTCGATCCATCGCAGAGCGCGGCGGTCGTCCAGGGGCCAACGGATATGCCGCTCACCAGCGTCGCGGTGCATGTCGATAGCGCCTCCGGCTCGATCACGGTCAGCGGCTAACTGCGCGGCTGCCATGCCCGCGACCCGCAACCGCAAACGAATGAGTAGTACGAGGATATCGCTTCATGCCTTCGATTCGCCTTGCCGAACTGCATCCCATCATCGTCCACTTTCCCATCGCGCTGCTGCTCGCCAGTGTGGCGCTTGATATCGCGGCGGCGCTCTTCAAACGCGCTACGCTGATCGAAGGCGCGACGTGGACCCTGCTGCTCGGCACACCAGGCGCGGTGGCCGCGCTGGCCTCGGGTTGGCTCAGCGAGCACGACGTCGCGGTAGGGGCCGCCGATTCGCTGCTCCACTGGCATAAGGTGTGCGCCGTCACGGCGACCATCATCTTCGGGACACTGTTCTTACTGCGGCTATTATGGCAGTCGCCGCGCATTCTGGGCTGGGCGCGGGTCGCGCTGCCGCGAGCGGGTGGGGTGGCGATGGCGCAAACATGGTGGCGATCCGTCTTGCCGCTGGCATATGTCAGACCGCTGCCACGCGGGCTGGTCGTCGCGTATCTTGCGCTCAGCGTCATCGGCGTCGTGATGCTCGCGCTCACCGGCTATCTCGGCGGCGCGATCGTGTACGATCATGGCGTGGGCCTGCCGCTGCGCTAGCCATGGACCGTCAAGGCGCCCGCTATGCCAGCGTGTGATCGAGACGCCGTAGCGAGGCCAGCAGCGACGCCTGTTGCGCGTATGGCAGCGCGGCAAAGATACCATCGATAAGTCGCTCCTGGGCAGGCAGCGTTTCCGCGCGCAGAGCTCTGCCTTTCTCCGTAAGGTGAATGTGGTTGGCGCGACCCTCCTGCTGGCGCACCAGCAATCCACGTTCCTCCATGCGGTCGAGCAACTGGCAGACATTTCCCTTCGTCACCAGCAACTGGTCGGCCAGCCGCTGCTGCGTAATGCCGTCGACGTTGCCCACCTGCACCAGCACATCGAATTGCGCCACCGAGAGATCCCACTTACGCAGCAGGTCAACCGAGGCGCGGTCAACTTTCTGAAAGACACGCACCAGGCGCAGCCACGCCGGAATCGCGACAGTCCGCTCGCTCATAGCATGAAGCCCTCCAAGGACCAGTAGATCGTATATCAACCTGTCACAGCAGTGATTATTTGTGTGCTCCCGTAGCGCACAGCGTTGTTGGCACACGTCACTCTTCCGTCTCACTACAGTTTATATCTAAACATAGCCGACGTCAAGCGGCATCATTCCGGTATTGACACCTGCTGTGCCGTGTGCATACAGTGTACGGCGTCCATCGGGACGTTCGGGGTGACAGGTTGCCGTGTTTGCATGGCGCTGTCGCCCATCTGTAAGATAAAATATCCTCCAAACGTCATGAAGCATGAGAGCGGGAGGAATGCGCGCTTACGCCTGGCAGTGCAGTATCCTCCCGCCCTTTATTGTGTGCGCATCCGACGGCTGCTAACAGCGCGCCTCTCGCACCGGCAATCAAGAAGGTATTCGGTTATGGCATTACGCAAAATACTTACGATGGAACATCCCGTCTTGCGTGCGAAGGCCAAGAAGGTGTCGCGCTTTGACCCCTGGCTCGAGCGGTTAGTCAATGATATGCGCGAAACAATGCGCGAGGCGCCCGGCGTCGGGCTGGCCGCTCCGCAGATTGGCGAATCGGTGCGCGTGTTGGTCGCGGAGTATGAAGAACAGCAGGTGGCGTTGGTCAATCCAGAGATTGTCAAGGCCAGCGAAGAGCAGGAGCTTGGCACCGAGGGCTGCCTGAGTATACCTGGCTACGTGGGCGATAACGTGCCGCGCGCGCTGGCGGTGACGGTGAAGGCGCGCGACCCGAAGGGCAAGGAAATTCGCATCAAGGCCGATGGCTGGTTCGCCCGAATTCTGCAGCACGAAATCGACCATCTCGACGGCGTGCTCTACATCGACTATATCGATCCCAAAGACGTGCGGCCAGTCAGCGAAGACGAAATGGTCGACGAGGGCGAGGTCATCGAGCGCGATCCGTCTGGTGGCGGCACAACGGTCGAGAAGCACGGGCGCAAAGCGGGCGGCGCAAGCAAGGCGGGCGCACAGAAGGCGGGAGGCAGCCGATGAGCGCAGCGCAGGGCAAGTATCACATCTGGACCGTCGGCTGCCAGATGAACATGGCCGATACACAGCGCGTCTCGGGCATCCTCGAAAATGTCGGCTGGGAAGAGTCGCCAACGATGGACGGCGCGAACCTGGTGGTGCTGAATACGTGCAGCGTGCGCGAACAACCAGAGAAACGCGCCCACGGGCAACTCTCGCTTCTGAAGCATGCCAAGCGCAACCGCGCTGATCTGCTGGTGGCGATGATGGGCTGCATGGTTGGCAATTCGCGCCAGGTCGAGGAGATGAAGCAGCGTTA
>DAHUXT010000231.1 GCA_027307065.1 Ktedonobacteria bacterium | reverse complement strand
CGCGCAGGCGATCCACAAGCCATGCCTCATCTTGAATCGGTACACCGAGTTTCTCGGCCTTCGCCAGTTTGCTGCCCGCCGACTCGCCAACGATTAGGTGGCTCAGCGACTTGCTGACACCGCTGGCGATTTTGCCCCCCAGCGCCACGATGGCTTGCTCCGCCTGGCCACGTGTCAACTGCTCGAGTGAGCCGGTCAGCAAGAAAGTCTCGCCAGCAAATGGTCGATTCGCCGCATCGGCGTCGTCTGCCACATCCACCGCGGGCGCCGCGAGTGTCAGGCCAGCCGCCTTGAGCCGCCCAGCAAAGTCGCGGTTGGTCGGAAGCTGTGCCCAGTTGTAGACGCTTTCGGCAATCTTGTTGCCAATGCCCGGCAGCGCAGCGATTTCCTCCTGTTTCGCGGTGAGCAGCGTGTCCATCGAGCGCAACCCCTCGGCCAGTGTCTCGCCTGCTTTCTGGCCCACATAGCGGATGCCAATGGCTGAAAGGACCTGCGCGAAGGTGCGCGACCGCGTGGCGGCGATCGACTTGAGCAGGTTCGTGGCGCTTTTATGCTGGAATCCCGGCAGCGTCAGAATCTGCTCCTCGGTAAGCGTGTAGAGGTCGGCGACATCCTTGATGAGGTTCTGCTCCACCAACCGCTCGGCGATGGCATCGCCCAACCCACGAATATCCATCACCGCCGAGAAGTGGATGACACGCTCGGTGCGCTGGGCCGGGCAGTCGGTGTTGGTGCAATAGTTGTCGGCCTCGCCCTCGGCGCGGAAGACGGGTGAGCCACACACGGGACACTCTTTCGGGAAGGTCCACGGCTTCTCGCTGCCGTCGCGCAGTTCAACCAGCGGCTTGACGATGCCGGGGATCACGTCGCCGTGACGCTGCACCACGACCATATCGCCAATCATCAGATTCTTGCGTCGAATCTCGTCCTCGTTGAAGAGTTGCGCCTTCGAGACGGTGACACCGCCCAGCGGAATCGGCTCCAGCCGGGCGTTCGGCGTCATCTTGCCCGTGCGGCCAACCGTCACCACAATGTCGACCAGACGGGTATTGCCCTCGACCGGAGCAAACTTATAGGCAATCGCCCATTTGGGGTCGCGATGGACCGCGCCAAGCTCCTGCTGCTGCCAGCGCTCGGTGAGCTTGATAACCGCCCCGTCGATGTCGTACCCGACATTGAAGCGTTCCGCGGCTGTCTGGTCACAATACTCTTGAGCCTCTTCCAGCGTGGCGACATGTTTCACGCGCGGACTCACAGGGAATCCCCAGGCGCGCAGCCACTCCAGCACCTGCACCTGCGTGCGTGGCTCAGGCGCACCCTCGATCTGCCCGATCTGATAGGCGAGGAACGACAGGGGACGACTCGCCGTGATCGAGGCATCTTTCTGGCGAAGTGAACCCGCCGCGCCATTGCGCGCATTGGCAAATAGCCGTGGCGTCGTGCCAGCCTGCTCGGCCTCGGCAGCCAGCCGCTCGTTCAACGCCTCGAAGTCTTCCCGGCGCATATAGATTTCGCCGCGAATCTCAATCCGGTCGGGAATCGGTATGGCGTCAAATCGCTGCAGCATATGGGGAATATCGCCAACAGTGCGCACGTTCGCCGTGACATCTTCGCCGATGGTGCCGTCGCCGCGTGTGACGCCGGAAATCAGGCGGCCATGCTCATAGGTCAGATTCATGCTCAGACCATCAATCTTCGGCTCGCAGACGTAGTTGAACGTGGCGTTCGGCAACAGCCGTTGCGCCCGCTGCTGCCAGGCGCGCAATTCATCGGGCGTGCGCACGTTCGCCAGGCTGAGCATGCCGGTGAGGTGGCGCACCTTGACGAAGCCGCTCGTGGTCTCGCCACTCACACGCTGCGTCGGCGAATCAGGCGTGATGAGCGCTGGATATGCCTCTTCGAGCGCTCGTAGCTCACGCATCAGGGCATCATATTCGGCATCGGAGATAAGAGGATTGTCGAGCGCGTAATAGGCATGGTCGGCTTCGATAAGACGCTCACGTAGCTCGGCGACGCGGTTCTCCACCTGCTGCTCGTCGCCGCCGATAAGATGCTCGCCGCGCTCGTCCGCACGCATGGAATTCCCCTCCTCCGACTATCGCACACCTGCCGAATGCTCCTCAGCCGCGAGTGTATCATACCTGCGCCGCTGACTCTCTCCCCTATCACGCTATTCTCTGACAATACCATCCAATCGGATACTCAGCCTGCTGGTTGCACCCGCGGTACCCCCATGCGACCGCCGCTCCGGCCAGCGAATATGTGCCAGCGTGCCCATATCAGCCGTGCGGCGGAAAGTGATACGATGCAACCAAGGTCACCGGCGCGTCTTCGCGCCATGTTCGTAATTATTGCTACCTGTCTTCTGCATCGGGTTCTGAATCGAGGAGGCGCATGAGCATAGAATCTATCAACCCCGCGACCGGCGAGGTTATCGAGACGTTCGAGCCATTCATGGCGGCCCAGATCGACGAGACGCTAACCCGCGCGCGCAAAGCCTATCTGAACTGGCGCACAACCACATTCGCAGAGCGCGCCGCGTTTCTGCGCAGAGTGGGCGAGGTGTTGCGGGCGCAGAAAGCGGAACTGGGGCGCACTGCCACCCTCGAAATGGGCAAGTCCATCACCGAGTCGGTCGCTGAAGTCGAGAAGTGCGCCTGGAACTGCGACTATTACGCCGAGAACGCCGAGGCTTTCCTGGCGCCAGAGAAGGTCGCCACCAATGCCGCCGAGAGCTACGTCGAGTTCACCCCGATCGGCGTGGTACTGGCGATCATGCCGTGGAACTTTCCTTATTGGCAAGTGATGCGGTTCGCCGCGCCCGCCATCATGGCTGGCAATGCCGCCGTGCTCAAGCACGCCTCCAACGTCTCGCGCTGCGCACTGGAAATCGAACGTGTCTTCCGCGAGGCTGGCGCGCCTGAGGGCCTCTTCAACACCATTCTGGTGCCGGGCGCCGAAGTGGAGCAGATTATCGCCGACCGGCGTGTCGCCGCTGTCACCCTGACAGGCAGCACCCCCGCGGGCATTGCCGTTGCCGGTGCGGCGGGACGCGCCATTAAGAAATCGGTGCTGGAGCTTGGCGGCTCGGACGCGTTCATCGTGCTGGCCGACGCCGATCTGGATGCCGCCGCCGAGATGGCTGTGCGCTCGCGCTTCCAGAACGCCGGGCAGAGTTGCATCGCCGCCAAACGCTTTATCGTCGAGGAGACTGTCGCCGAGGCCTTCGCGACCAAGTTCGCCGAGGCAGCGAGCAAGTGGCGCATGGGCGATCCGATGGACGCTCAGACACAGATGGGACCAATGGCGCGCGCCGACCTTCGTGATAGCCTAGTGGACCAGGTTGACCGCTCGCTGAAGATGGGCGCGACGGTCGTGCTTGGGGGCAAGGCGAGCGACGGCGCGGGCGCGTTCTACCCGCCAACCATCATCACAGGCGTCACCGACGACATGCCGGTCTTCCGCGAAGAGACGTTTGGCCCGGTCGCCGCGGTAATTCGCGCGCGCGACGCCGAACACGCCATCGAGTTAGCCAACGATTCAGAATTCGGACTCGGCGGCAACTTGTGGACACGTAATCTGGACCGCGCCCGTCAGCTTGCCCAGCGGCTGGAATCCGGCGCCGTCTTTATCAACGGCATGACCGCCAGCGATCCGCGGCTGCCATTTGGCGGGGTGAAGCAAAGCGGCTACGGACGCGAGTTGTCCTCGTTCGGCATCCGCGAATTCGTCAACATCCAGACGGTATGGATTGGCCCAGCCTCGGCTGCGAGCGCGCCGCCCGTCAGCGCCGCTGCGGAATAATCCGGCGCGCGACCGGTACAATGGAAGTGTGCCCGTGAAGAAGCGCAGGTTGCCTGGGAAGCGTTCAGTTGCGCGCATCGTGCGGCTGGCGCGACGACCGAGCTACCTGCGCCCGATCATCCACTGGTACGGCAGTATGCTGGGCCTGTGGGTTGCGCGGCGCCTGAGACGCCAGACTCCCTACCAGTTTGCGACGAGGTTCATGAGTACACCAACACCCAACGCCCCCGATACGCCTGGGCGAGACGGCCACGACGCTGCGACGCCCGCGAAAACGCGCTTTCTGTTGCTGGTGCGACACGGCCAGGCCACCTTCAATGTCGAGGGGCGGCTCCCTGGCCAGCTGCCCGGCATTCCCCTGACCGACGAGGGTCGTCGCCAGGCCCATCGAGCCGCTGTGGCATTATCGGCGCTGCCGCTCAGTACCATCATCGCCAGCCCATTGGAGCGCGCCGCCGAGACCGCTGCAATCATCGCGCGCGGCTGGGCGCTGACGGTCCGTTCCGATCCGCGACTGATGGACACCAACGTGGGTCACTGGGCAGGGCAGAAAATTGACGAGATCGCCAAAACGGATCCCGCATGGAAAGTCTTCACCGCCAATCCCGACGAGCCGCCCGATGGCGTCGAGAGTTTCTCAATGGTACAGCAACGCGCGGTGGCCGCCGCGAAGGACGCATTGGCCGACCCTGATGCTGGTGACTATATTGTGCTGGTATCGCACGGCGACGTGATCAAGCTCATCCTGGCCGAGTATATGAAGACGCCGATACCATGCGTGCCGTATCTCACCGTGGCCAACGCGTCGATAAGCGGGCTGGCGTTTACCGGCGATGGACCGCCGCAGATTCTGGCGACCAACTGGACAACCGACCCGCGCTGGCTGAACGTGGCGACGACGCCCACTCCACCGATTCCCGCATCTTCTGAGGCGATGAAATTGCCTGAAAGTGAACCAGAAACCTCGACCAATGCGCCAAAAGATGCGTAATATGCACTCATCGCCAACGTCCTAAGGAAGCATCATCGACCACCGCACCGGCCAACCGAGAGAGCGAGCACTGCCAATGTTCGATCCGCGCATACCCTATCACCGCCGCATGTGGCACTACGAGTCCGATCGGGCACTCTCGGTCGCACAATTGATCGCGCTAGGCAGCCTGGATGCCCGCACCGCCGCGTTGCTGTGGCTGCTGGTCGAGCGTCATCAGTCGCTGATCGTCTCAGGGCCAACTGACCCGACGCCAGGCATTGGCAAGACCACCACGCTCAACGCGCTGCTGGGCTTTCTGCCGCCGGGAGCGACGCTGGTCTACACGACCGGCATGTATGAAGATTTCGGGTTCCGTGATGAAGTAGATCCCGCGACGACCTGCGTGCTGGCCAACGAGGTGAGCAACCACCTGCGCATCTACATGTGGAGCGGTGTCGCGCGAACACTGCTGCGACTGCCCGCCGAGGGGTACGCCGTGGCAACCTCGTGCCATGCCGACACTGTCGATGACGTGCTCTCGATGCTGCGGCACGATCTGCGGCTGCCTGCCGATGTCGTGCGCGGCCTGGGGATTATTGTCAACATTGGCATTGTAGGCCCGATCTGGCCACCGCGCCGCCGCTTCCTCACGGTCAACTTCGTCGCGCCCCAATCGCCCGATGGCGCGCCCGACGAGGTGAGAATGATTCCGCTGGCCGAATGGCAGGCCAGCAGCGACACCATCACGCCCGCCACGCAGGAGGCGTTGGCCGAGCTCGCCACCATCACCGGGATGTCGCTCGTCGAATTCTGCGCCGCCCTTGACCGCAGACAGCAGGTGCTCGAACATCTTGCCGAGGGACGCGGTGTTGGCCCCAGCCGCATGCGCGAAGCGGTCGATGCGCTGATTGCCTCCGAGCAGGGCGAGTCATCCACCAACGAAGATGGTAGTGGCAGCGACGACGAAGCCGCCAAGTGAGGCGTCGCCGTGCAGCATCCGGCGTTGGTCTGCTGGCTCCCAGAGCTATTACGATTCTGGCTGCTCTTTATCGGTCACGGCACGCAATTGTTTCACCGGATTCCATCCCTCCGGCGGACCAATTCCTTTACTGCTCCACGGCATGCCTTTGCCGATCCAGTCGTTTCGCCATTGAGCAGAGGAAATACCCCGGCTATCATCGTCGTACCCAAACTGAAACCAACAGGATG
>DAHUXT010000230.1 GCA_027307065.1 Ktedonobacteria bacterium | reverse complement strand
CTCTGATCCATGGATGCTATCTATCCTGACCGGCGCCGGGCGGGACGCTCCCGACGCAACCGGCAATTCTCATCGTGTTGGCTCACTGGCGTGGGCCACAGCCATTATAACGCTTGAGATGACTCTTTCGCCCAGATAGCTGCAATCAGCCAGGCAACGGTGGTAAGCTGCTCGTGAGATTCCACGACTGTGACGCAAGGAAATCCCCAAAAGCGAATGGAGCGACCGCACACATGATTAACCTGCGCCCAATGACCGAGAGCGACTATCAACGCCTGCGGGCGGCCATCTTTGAAGATTATGCCCGCGAAACCGCCAGCGTGCGCAGCATCTCGATCGAGGAGGGGCGCGCAGCAGCATCGCGCCAGTTCGACGACCTGCTGCCCGAAGGCATCGCGAGCCAGGGACACCATTTCTGGAGAATCGCCGATGGTGTGGCGGGTGACGTAGGCGATCTCTGGGTGTTTATCGACAGGGGCAAACAGCAGGCGTTTATTTACTTCATTGGCATCGACGAACCACATCGGGGCCATGGCTACAGCAAGGCGGCGATGCTGGCGCTGGAGGCCGCTGTAAAGCCGCTCGGCGCCACGCATATCGACCTCAACGTCTTCGGCGACAACACGACGGCGATACACCTGTACGAGAGTCTGGGCTACCGGCCGACCGCGATGAATATGCGCAAAGAGATTTAGGCCCCACCGCTACTCGATCAAACCGCCGCCGAGCACCTCATCAGCCGCCGCGCCACCGTAGAAGACGGCCGCCTGGCCCGGTGTCACCGCGCGAATCGGCTGTTCCAGCGTGATCTCGGCGCGACCATCGCCCAGCGGCGTGACGAGTCCGCGCACCGGTTGGGCCTTATAGCCCACCTTAATCTCGACGACGATTGGTCCCTCGGGCGCGATGTCGCTCGTCCAGGTTGTCTGGTGGACGGTAAACGTCTCGCGCTCCAGCGCGGCGGCTGGTCCGACGACGACGGCGTTGCGAGCGCCATCGAGTCGCACGACGTGGAGCGGCGCGCGCGCGCTGATGCCGAGTCCCTTCCGCTGGCCAACAGTGTAGTTTGCCAGGCCGCTGTGCGCGCCCAGTTTCCGGCCGGAGAGGTCGAGTATCGGACCCGCCTCGGGCGCGGGCTTACCGGTAGCCTCGGCATAGCGGCGAACGAATCCGCGATAGTCATTGGCGGCGACGAAACAGATCTCCTGGCTCTCTGCCTTAGTCGCCACCGGCAGACCGCGCTCGGCGGCCATTGCGCGCACCTCAGGCTTGCTGAATGTGCCCAATGGAAATAGCGCGTGGCTCAATTGATACTGCGAAAGCACGTGCAGCACATATGACTGATCCTTGGTCGTGTCAACCGCCCGGCGCAGACGGCGTAGACCTGTCGCCGGGTCATCATCCACGCGCACGTAGTGACCCGTCGCCAGATAGTCGGCCCCCAGCGCGAGCGCCCGCTCCAGCAGCAAGGTGAAACGGATCTGGCGGTTGCAGCGCAGGCAGGGATTCGGCGTGCGGCCAGCGCGATACTCGTCGTAGAAGTAGTCTACGATCGTCTCGCGGAACGGCTCCGCGACATTGACGACGTAAAACGGGATGTCCAGTTGAGCGGCCACCCGGCGCGCATCGCTCATCGATTCGAGGGAGCAGCAGGCGTTTTCACGCGCGTCTTCGACGTCTTCGCCTTCAGCGGCTGGCTCGGCCCACAGGCGCAGCATAATGCCGACAACGTCGTACCCCTGCTCTTTGAGCAGAGCCGCTGCCACCGAGCTATCAACACCGCCGCTCATGCCTACCACTACGCGTGTCATCGAATCGCCTGCCTTTGGGATTGGGTCGCCGTATGCCTCCATGACCGAGTCCGTCTCGTGCTCGTCTCACCAAACGCTGGATTTATCGGCCATCCGAAGCATTATATGCCACAGGATGCGGACCTTCAAGCGAACGACATATGCGCGGCCATTGCGCACGTGACGAGAGGCGGCACATCGTTTGCGGCTGCTGTAACATAATCGCTGTAACATGATCAGTAGTAGGAGATGATGGCGACGGCCAGAGCCGCCTACCAGCGATCCATGCCACTTTCCGCCGAAGTGAGTGTATCCCAGACGAAGTGAGGTGCAACGATGCAGCCCACGGGACTCCGCGTGGAGACCAAACAGCATGACGAACGGCCGCGCTATCGGCCCATTGGCGAGTATGGCGTCATCGGCGATTGCCGCACCGCCGCGCTTATCGCCCCCGACGGCTCGGTAGACTGGTGCTGTATGCCGCACTTCGACAGTCCCGCGATCTTTCTGCGGCTCCTCGACGCCGATAAAGGCGGCTATTTTCAGGTCGCTCCCGCCAGCGGATTCACGAGTGAGATGGCCTATCTTCCCGCGACGAACGTGCTGCAGACGATTTTTAGCACAGCGACGGGCAAGTTGCGGCTCATCGACTGTATGCCAATTCGCTCGCGTCGACCGCGCTCTCCGGGCCAGGGACAGCAGTTGCGAGAGCATCTGTTGCACGACATGCACGGACTGCAGGCGGGCTACGAGCGTGAGGTGGGCAATGACGTCGCCGCCGCACACCGCATCTTGCGGATTGTCACCTGTCTGGAAGGCAGAACGGATATCACCGTTGCGCTGAAGCCAACCTTCGACTATGCCCGGCTGCCCGCCGACGTGCGTATCACACCACTGGCCGAGGGCGTCGCGGGTGCGCTGCTAACGGCTGGGAAGAGGTATCTGGCGCTGGTGGTGCGCTTGCTGCCACCGAGCGAGTCGCGAGCCGTCACGCTATGGCAGGATGGCGACGTGGTGCGCGCATCCATCTCGCTCCGCCAGGGGGAGCAAGTCGCCGTCAGTATGAACTACGCGCGCACGCAAACCGAGGCGCAGTCGCTGATGCACAGTCTCGTGAATCACGATGTTGATGCCGATATCCGCGAGACGCTGCACTATTGGCGCACCTGGGCCGCGGCCTCCCGCTACGATGGCCCCTATCAGGAAGCGGTGTTGCGTTCGGCGCTGGCGCTCAAACTCTGCACCTTCGAGCCAACGGGGGCAATCGTCGCCGCGCCCACGACGTCGCTCCCCGAAGGTATCGGCGGAGTACGCAACTGGGACTATCGCTATACCTGGCTGCGTGATTCCGCCTTCACCCTGGGAGCACTTGGTAGACTCGGGTATTACGGCGAGGCGCGCGACTATTTCCATTTTTTGCACGACCTCGACATCAAGCGCGTCGATAACCTGCGCATCATGTATAGCATCCGTGGCGAGTCAGGCGCGCATCTCGCCGAGCAAACGCTGAACCATCTGGAAGGCTATCAGGGCTCCCAGCCCGTACGCATCGGCAATGGCGCGGCGCTTCAGCGGCAGATGGACGTCTATGGTGAGGTGCTGGACGCCGCCAATAGCTACCTGGAGCAGGCGGGCTATTGCCAGGGGCATCGCCAGAACGAGCAGGCACGCGATCTACGCAAGGTTGCGGAACTCATCTCGCAGTATGTGGCGAACCACTGGCGCGACAAGGATCAGGGCATCTGGGAGGTGCGCGGCGAGGCGCGCGTGTTCGTCTATTCGCGCGCTATGTGCTGGGTGGCGCTGGACCGCGCCTGCCTGATGGCCGAACATCACGGGCATAACGAGCTGGCAGTCGGATGGAGCGCCCAACGCGAGGCAATCTGGGCGGAGATCGAAGCCCACGGCTACAGCGATGAACTCACGTCGTATACGCAATCCTACGGTGATCGCGTGCTAGATTCGGCCAATTTGCGACTGCCGCTGGTGCATTACCATTCGGCGCAAGAGCCACGGATGCGCGATACGATCCTGGCAACCGCCAAACGACTCGCCGGAGATGACGGGCTGCTCTACCGCTATCTCGCCGCGGACGAGCCCACAGGCGCGCAGCATCCATCCGAACACGACCAGGCGTCTATCGATGGGCTGCCCGGCGGCGAGGGCGCCTTCCTCGCATGCTCGTGGTGGCTGGTCAGCGACCTGTGCCATCTCGGCATGATCGAAGATGCCCGGCGTCACCTGGAACACCTGTTGCGATACGCCAGCCCGCTTGGCCTCTATAGCGAAGAAGTGGATCCAAAGAGCGGCGCGCTGCTGGGTAACTATCCGCAGGCGTTCACCCACATTGGCCTGATCAACGCCGCTACCACGCTGCAACGCGCCCAGGAGGGGCGCCTCACCGACGACGAAGACGCGCCTATGCATGGCTAACGGCGACGACTCGACTACTCGACAAGGTGCTCGCCAAGCCAGCGTCGCACCGACTCGGCGTCGCCCAGCACCTGCGGTGAGGCAGGGAGCGATGTATCTGACGCAGACGGACCATAGCGCGCTGACTCATAGGCGTGGGTGAGCGCATCCAGCGCGCTCGCAACCTCAAGAGGAGGTGAGTCTTCCGAATGCAGCGGATCGTCGTGAGTGACACGACGCTCGTATTCACGCGGCGTCTCGGCGACAAACCGGGCGCGCCCAGCGACTGCCGCCGCTGCCAAGGTGTCGCGATAGACGCGTCGCACGCTGCCCGCGACTAGCTCATCGGCAACGGGTTCACCGCGTGGCGCCTCATCGCGCCGCCCGCCGAAGAAGCGCCGGAACTGCGCGGCAAGAATCGCGCGCGCATCAAGCATGGTGCGCACCTCCGAAAACGCCGATATCTGGCGCACATCGGTGAAGCGCTTGAGGGCGCGAGCCAGCAGCAGCAAGGTCACGACGACAATCAGGATCGTGGTTCCCCAACGCAGCGCGACCAGCCATTCGGGCGGGATGAGCGTTACCGCAGGCGAATGGGCTGGGGGGACACAGGGCTTCGCGGGTGTTGAAGCGCCATTGCCCGGCGCGACGGTCGGGCCACACGATGGCGGCGGCGTAGGTACCGTCAGCGGTCGCCGCGGCGGAAGTCCTCGAACCAGACGCGAAAGCCATTCGATAGGCGCGTTCAACACCTGGTAGAGCAAGAAGAACAACGGTGTCAATACGAACTCAACCGCGTTGAGCAGCCCGTTGACGATATTACCTGCGGCGATGGCGAACAGACGCACCGAGTCTCGCGTGAAGATGCTCGAAAAGAGAAGCGCCAGCAAAGCGAGTCCGGTGCTCAGGCCAAGGCTGGCTGTCAGCCAAGAGCGCGTGAACAGCGGCGGCGCCGAAATCGGCCCAATTCCACGATGGGCGATGCGCATCGCGTGGGCCGCATCGCGCGCCTGTGCCAGTGACAGGCCCATTGGCCCGGCGAAGAGCATCAGCGCCAGCAGGAGCGAGAGGTAGACCACGGTGAGATCGCGCGCGCCACCCTGGACGGACGCCGCGCCCGCCAGCGCGACGATGGTGACGCCAAGGGACACGACGAAGATGCGATACAGCCGCTCGCGTGTCAGCCGCCCCCGGCCGAGCAATAGCCCGCGAATCCACAACCACGCGACCAGCAGCGCCAGCGCGACCGGGCCACTGGTATCGCCACCGCTGGCGAGAAACGCCCTGGCCGCGGGTGAGACCTCATAGGTCGCAAAGAGTGAGAGCGGACCAAGTATCGTGATGGTGATGGTCAGCAGCAGGGTATTCTGGCGTCTACGGCGCGCATCGTTGTTTGCGCCGCTGGTAAACAGCACGCCAATCCAGCGGGCGCAAAAGACCAGCAGCCACATCCACCAGAATGGGGTTGCCGCATCGTTCGGATCGCCGGTGTCGTGGGCGGCCAGCAGCAACAGCCAGCAGAAGATCGGCGCCGTTTCCAGCGTCGTGGCGGAGACAATCACCAGCACCTCGGTCAAACGCTCGAGGCGTGGCTGGGCCGGGGGCGGCATGGGCGGGGGCACTGTTCGCAGATGCTTCATGGCCGTGCCTCTAATGCGCGTCGCGCGCCACTGGTATCCGGAGTCGCCCCATCGGAGACACGTGGCTGCCCACGGGCATTCAGTCCACGCTCGGCCAGCGCTCCCTGCACCAATTCATGCCAGGTGGCCGACCCACCGAGCCGCAGCGACGACAGGCGCCGTGTGACTAGCGGGGTATCGCCCG
>DAHUXT010000022.1 GCA_027307065.1 Ktedonobacteria bacterium | reverse complement strand
CTCCGAACGCGCCGATAGCTCCCGCGCCAGCACAACTTACTGAACCGGCTGCCACTGACCGTGAGGGTCTCAGCCAGACAGAGGCCGAACTCCGGTTACGGAGCGTCGGATATAACGAGATTCCTGAAGAGTCCATCTCGACGCTGCGACGATTTCTGGGCAATTTCTGGGGACCGATCCCGTGGATGCTGGAGAGCGCATCACTGGTGGCGCTGCTGCTGGGCGCATGGGGCACTCTGGTCATCATCCTCGGCAATCTCGGACTCAATGCCATCGTCGCGTTCTGGGAAGAACAACGCGCCACCCGGGCGATAGCGGCGCTGCGCAATCAACTGACACCCGTTGCGCGTGTACGCCGCAATGGCGCCTGGAAGACGCTCCCGGCACGCGAACTGGTGCCTGGGGATGTCATTCATCTGCGCCTGGGAAACGTTGGCCCGGCGGATGCGCGCCTGCTGGCGGGCGAATCGCTCGATGTCGACCGCGCGGCGCTGACTGGCGAATCGCTCCCCGTGGAGTGTGTTGGCGGCGATGTCATTTATGCGGGAACCATCGTCAGGCGCGGTGAGGCGGATGCCGTGGTAGAGGCGACAGGGCTTCAGGTGCATTTCGCTACGACAATCCAGCTCGTGCAGAAGGCGGTACCAGTCGGCCATCTTCAGCGCATCATCGTGCGACTCGGCCGCTATCTGCTGCTGACCGCGTTGCTCCTTGATCTGCTCATTCTGGCGGTAGCCGCGCTGCGGCGGGGCGACATGGCCGCCACACTGGAGTATGCGCTGCTGCTTGCGGTGGCCGCGGTTCCGGTTTCGATGCCGACGGTGCTCTCGGTGACGATGGCAGTCGGCGCCCAGCGTCTGGCGCGAGCGGGAGTGCTGGTGAGACGCCTCTCCGCGGTCGAGGAACTGGCGGCGATGGACAGGTTGTGCGCGGACAAGACCGGAACGCTCACGCAGAACACGCTCACCGCTGGCGCGCCCTATTGTATGTCGGCTGTGAAGGCTCCTCAGGTGCTTCTAGATGCGCTGCTTGCCTCGCGGGATGATGATGGGCAGGATCCCATTGACCAGGCCATTGTGCAGGCGCAGACAGAGGTCGGCGCACGCTCCCGCTACGAGACGCTGACATTCACGCCGTTTGATCCGGAACGCAAGCGAACCGAGGCTGTCGTCCGCGCGCGGGGAGGCCAGACGTTTCAGGTGGCAAAGGGTGCGCCACAGGTTATCATGGATCTGGCGCAAAGCTCAAAAAGCGATCGCGCGCGTGCCCAGCGTGCCGTAGAGGAGTTCGCTGCCCGGGGCTATCGCTCGCTGGCGGTGGCGCGCGCAGATGCCGGGAGCCACTGGCGGTTGGAAGGGATCATCCCGTTATATGATCCGCTTCGCCCGGATGCGAAGGAGATGGTTGGCGCCGTGCACGCGCTCGGAGCCGAGGTGAAGCTGCTCACCGGCGACCAGCATGCCATCGGCGCCGAGGTCGCTAGAACCGTTGGGCTGGAGGGGCAGGTCTTTGATGCGACGCAGCTTGCGGATGAGGGTCTGGCGTTCACCGAGCGACAACAGCAGATGGTAGAAGACGCTGTGGCCTTTGCGCAGGTGCTGCCAGAACACAAGTACCGCATTGTCGAAGCGATGCAGACGCGCGGACACATCGTCGGCATGACCGGAGACGGCATCAACGATACACCAGCACTGCGCAAGGCTGATGTGGGAATAGCTGTGCTAGGGTCGACCGAGGCTGCTCGCGCGGCGAGCGATCTCGTTCTGGTGCGCCTGGGACTCATGCCACTGGTGGAAGCGATCAGGGAGAGCAGGCGTATCTTCCAGCGTATGCGGACGTACGTCATTTATCGGGTGACTGAAACGATGCGCCGGTTGTTTGCACTGACGGTCGCCGTGATTCTCTTCGACCTCTATCCGGTGACACCAGCGATGCTCGCGCTGCTGGCCACGTTTAATGCCGCGGTACTGATCGCGCTGGCCTATGATGAGACACGCCCCTCCGCGCAGCCAGAAGTATGGCGCATGGGGCAGGTAATGGCTGTTGCGGTCGCATTGAGCGTGGCGAGCCTCGGCGAATTCTTCGGCCTCTTTACGCTCGCCCATCAGGTCATTGGCCTGCCCCACGCGCAACTTCAGACCATCATGTACGTCTCGCTCACCGCCGCGGGCTATTTCACGCTGCTTGTCGCGCGCACACGTGGGCCGTTTTGGTCGTTGCGGCCAGCGCCTATCCTGCTGATCACGATTGCTGCGACGCTTGGACTCTCGCTCGTCGTCGCCTGTGTCGGATGGTTCATGGCGCCTGTTTCCTGGCTGTGGGTGTTACTGACGCTGGGCTATAGCGCGGTATGGTTCGTGATCAGTGACCTGGTAAAGCTCGCGGTCTACCACTTCCTGTCCGCGCAGGAACAGGGAGTAAGGCGCGCCACGCCATAGCGCAGCCCATCTGGAGCGAGTTGCTCCGGGGCATCATCAGTTCCTTGGCGGAGCGCCGCACTCATGGTCGGGCGATCAGGAGCGGTCGTTTGCCGAACCGCCTACTGGAGTACTGGAGCACCTTTGTGATATTTCAACGAAGTCGCAGACGCCCGCGTCAGGTCACAATGTGATCGCAAACCCCGCCTGGCCTCATCTTGATTACGTGTGGGGCCGACACCGCTCAGCACCGTCTGCCATTGTTGACAGGCGGCCATCGGTGTGACAGTCTGTGCCAGGGGCATCCATTCAGCCGGAGTTCAGCGCGAGCGCAATGGCACTATCCACCGGAACCGTGATCGCACGAGAGCATAGGAGCGTGACCGATGGCTTCTAAGCATGCGAAGACGGCAGCACAAAAAAAGACCACTCAACGCGCGACTGGCGAGGCCGAAGCCTCATCGCCAGCCCCCCGTATGGGCGCATCGGTCTCCGATACGCTGCTCTCGCAGACGTTCATCGAGCTTGCCCCTGACGCTATGCTAGTGATCGATTCCGCGGGCCGCATCGTGCAGCTCAACCACCAGACCGAGGTTATCTTTGGCTACGCGCGCCCGTTGCTGCTAGGGCAGACCATCGAGCGACTGCTGCCGGGACGTTTTCATCGCGTGCACAGGGGGCATCGGACCGACTATTTCTCCGAGCCACATACCCGACCAATGGGCGCCAACCTCTCCCTGTTCGGTCAGCGGCAAGATGGCAGCGAGTTTCCCGTCGAGGTGAGCCTGAGCCCGGTGCATTTTGGCGATGAGATCCTGGTCATTTGCAGCATCCGCGACATCACTGAGCGTAGACGCCTGGAAGCTGCCGAGCGCGCCGCCCACGCCGCCGCCGAGCGCGAGCGATTGTTGCTCCAGACGCTGCTCGATGAACTCCCTGGGGGGGCGTATCTGGTACGTGGGCCAGAGGCGCAACTGGTGCTGGCGAATCGGGCTGCCGAGCAGGTCTGGGGCGCGCATTGGCCGGTTGGCACGCCCATGGCGGAGTTTGTGCGCACCTCGGGGCTGCGCTATTTCGCCGAGAATGGCGAGCCAATCGCGGCAGAGAACTTGCTCACCCGGCGCATCTTGCGGGACGGAATCGAGATTCACCAGACCCGGCAGGTCATCAGGCGCCGCGATGGCGCGTATCTGCCCACTCTGCTGAGCGCGGTGGATGTCGAGCCGTCGCTGCTTGGAGTGCCAGCGGAAGCGCAAGCTGTTGAACGGCTGGCGGAGACACCAGCGCCAGCGGCTGAACCGCAGCGGGTCGCGCTGGTGCTGCTGCAAGATATTAGCGCCATTCAGGCAGCCGAACACCTCAAAGACGAGTTTGTGAGCCTGGCTGCTCATGAGTTGCGTACACCGCTAGCGGGTCTGCTCGGCTTCTCAAGCATGCTCCGGGTGCAGACGGCGAACGGGCACGGACCAGCGCTCTCTGACTGGCAAGAGGAAGCTATCGTCGAGATCGAAACCGCGGCGAACCGCTTGAACGAATTGGTCAACGACCTGATCGATACCACGCGCATTCAGGCTGACCGCCTGACGCTGCACCTTGTCCCGATCGATCTGGTCGCGCATGTGCGCCGCTGCCTGAATCGTCTGCAGGTGACCACCACGCGCCATACGCTCACACTCGACGCGCCCGTCGATCCCGTACTGCTTGCCGCGGACGGCCTGCGGCTGGAGCAGGTGCTTGGCAATCTCATCAGCAACGCCATCAAATACAGCCCGCAGGGTGGGCCAATCGAGGTCACGGTGCGAGGAGATCAGCGCACAGGAATGGCGGAGCTGCGTATACACGATCACGGCATCGGCATCCCCGCCAACG
Source organism: Ktedonobacteria bacterium (assembly GCA_027307065.1). Classification (GTDB taxonomy): domain Bacteria; phylum Chloroflexota; class Ktedonobacteria; order Ktedonobacterales; family JADMIN01; genus DAHUXT01. Next base: position 18,754 of record DAHUXT010000022.1, on the reverse strand, counting down.
AACAGGTGCGGCTCTTCCAGCGATTCGCGCGGGCGCACAACGCCTACGACTTGCAGATTCCCGGATCGGGCCTGGGCCTCTATGTCTGCCGGGCGCTGGTCGAGCGGCATGGAGGCCACATCTGGTTCGAATCCGCCGAAGGAGAAGGAACCACGTTCTTCCTCACGCTCCCGCTGCTGTCTTCCAGCTATCGCGAAGATGAAGACCAGCACATTCCATCCTATGAGGACCCCGCCAGCGCCTGATGCTGGCACGCTATGACACAGTCGTTACACATCCAGAACGCCATCGTTCACCAGATTGCTGTGACCAGATTGTGACGTCCGCGTCCCTCCCAGTAATGATGCCGTGATGTGCGCGTGTGATTGCTGTTGTGTAGTGGTGACCAATAGCACTCGCGCATATAGCGCACGTACAGCGCATGAAAGTGTGAATAGGATGACGACTGATAACACCTCTCCCGATTCGCCATTGACCGGAGCTGGCACGCGCATCCTCGTTCCTCTGGATGGCTCAGACCTTGCGGCGAAGGCGCTGCCAGTTGCCGAAGCGTTGTGCCGCCAACTCTCCGCGCACCTCGATCTCGTCTCGGTGTTGTCGCCGACGATCATACCGTTCGTCGGGGGCGAGCCGTATATTCCTGGCGAGGTCTATCAGCAGATTGACACGGAGCGCACCCAGGCCGCCCAGGTCTATCTGGCAAGCGCCGCCAAGAGCCTCAGCGAGCAGGGTATCGCTGTGGAAACGCACCTCGAACGCGGCGATGCGGCGCTGCGATTGCTCGATCTGGCGAAGGAACTGAGGAGCACGCTGGTGGTCATGACGACTCACGGGCGCACGGGACTCGCCCGGTTCGCGCTGGGCAGCGTGGCGGATCGTGTCGTGCGCGCTGGCGTATCGCCGGTGCTGCTGCTTCGCTCGTTCCCTTCCCCGGCGCATGGGACGGATCTCTCGCACGCGCTCATCCCGCTGGATGGCTCGCTCGCGGCGGAAACGCCTGTCTTTACGCTCGTGCCACTGCTGGCGGGCACGGTTCTGCACACAATCACTTTGCTGCGAATCGCCGACCCACGCGACGGTGAGGCGGGGCGGCAGCTCTGCGAGAACTATCTGCAGGCAGTGCGCCAGCGCCTGGTAGATCGCCTGGGCGACCGCGACTGCGCGATCAGCACGCTGGTGCGCAGTACAAACAACCCGGCAGCCAGCATCGTGGAATGCTCACGTGATGGCGAATGCGACCTGGTGCTGATGGCGACACACGGCGAGGCGGGCATCGGGCGCTGGGCGCTGGGTGGCGTAACGGACCGCGTCGTGCGCGACGGCAACACGCCGATACTGCTGATGCACCCACCGCGGAAGTAATGCTGGTGGCGGTATCTCTCCATTTTCCCTTTTCCGCGCTCGCAACGGGAAGGGGGAATTTGCTTGCGGCGAACGGTAGGGAATGCTTGCAAAGCCGCGTCCGGCACTGTGCCACCGAGTACCCACGCGCCCGCCGCCGATGCGCTACGGGTATGTGCTAGGGGAAACTATTCGCGGCGCCAACACCATACTGGCGTCAGCGCCGCATATACAGTCGTGGCGGCAATCTTCGTCGCTGGTGAGACGAGAAGCTATTCCTCGATCACGATATCGACTTTCTTCGGCTTGACTTCCCCAGCTTTGGGCGCCTCCAGAGTCAGCACGCCATGTTTGTAGCTGGCCTTGATTTTGTCGGGGCTGATGGCATCCGCCAGCTCGATGACCCGCGTCACCTCACCAGTATAGCGCTCGCGCCGGACATAGCCGCCGACCTTCTTGTCTTTCGGCTCGTCCTTTTTGTCCTGCTTCTCCTCGTGCAAGGTGGTGGCGCGAATGGTAATCGCCGTGCTGGTGGCCGTTACCTTCAACTCTTCGGGCTTCACGCCTGGCATCGAAGCCTCGATGACGTAATTTAGCTCATCTTCGTAGACGTCGACCGGGAAGCCGCGCCCAATGGCGAAGAGGTCTCGCCTCCAAGTCGGCGCAAAGCTCTCCTCCAGTAGCTGATCCATCGCGTCGCGCATCGTCAGTGGCAGGGTCGAGTCAAAGGGGTTATATCGAATCATAGACATCGTCAATGCTCCTTCCGGATGGAACATCGCGCGGCACATCCGCGTACCGCCCGCAGAATGCACTCTGTCATGCATGTCTCACAGCGACTTCACAACCGCCCCCGCACGTGTCAATGGTTGGTCACAGTTGGTAACCAGTGGCTACGACTCGTCCTCACACTGGCTATGACGGGCTCCTAGAACCGCCATCGGCTCGTGTGCGGCTGCTAAGGCTGCTACGCGCCGGCTCCAAGATAAAGATGCTGCGCTGGCCGCTGCGGTCGAAGTCGGTCTGATACGCCGGCCAGATACGTACGAACTGTGGCCAGTAGCGCGTGACCTCCTCGTCCGTCGCCTCACGCGCCTGGTAGGTGCCGCTCGTCGAGCCAATCCGCGCGCGTGCTACCGGATGAGCACGTAGATTGAGCGTCCAGGGATTGGGATGCTCAAAGCCGGGATTGACGTTGCAGATGATGAGCCGCTCGCCCTCACGCAGATAGAAGATGGGGACCGTGCGCTCCAAACCAGTGGAGCGCCCCGTGGTAGTGAGTAGGATCCTGGGGGCGAGGGGTCGGCCAATCCCGATGCCGATGCCGCGGTCACCGGTCCAGCGGTAGAGACGGCGGTCGAGCGGCGAAAAGAGGTGCTTGATCACCCAGACGCCAAGCGGAGTGCCACCAAAGGGATGTAGCTCCTGCTCGCCCTCTATCTGCTTCTTGTTCTTGTTCATAACTGTTGCACATGCCGGATCGGCGCGTAGTGTGGCTCCCACATCGTCTCGCGGATGCGCTCCTCCAGATCTGGTGGCGAGATTTGCTCCGCCAGCCCTTCGTCCACTGCCGCGGCTCCCACGGCCAGAGCCACCTTGCGTGAGACGGCGCGCACGTCCTCTAACGCGGGATAGAGCGATTGGCTGGGGTCGCGCCGCGCGGGAGAACAGGCGCTCAGCGCGCGCGCCGCCGCGACAAACATGCCGTCGCTCACCAGACGAGCTCCGGACGCGATCAGCCCCAGCCCGACGCCGGGGAAGATGAACATATTGTTGCACTGCCCGATATGGATGCTTCGGCCCTCATAGGAAACCTCCGGGTAGGGACTGCCCGTCGCCACGACCGCGCGTCCCTCGGTCCATGCGATCAAATCGGCTGGATTTGCCTCGCTCTTGGAGGTTGGGTTGGAAAGCGGAAAGATGATCGGCCGCTCGGTATGGCGTGCCATCTCGCGGACGAGTGGCTCGGTAAAGGCGCCCGGCAGCGCGGCGGTGCCAATGAGCACCGTGGGGTGAACCTCTCGCACGACGTCTTCGAGCGAAAATCGCCCTGGGGTGGCCGTCTGCCACGCCGCAATGCGAGATGCTGACTGCGCGTACGTCTGCTTGGAGCCATCCAGGTCAGTGCGGCCGTCGTGTACCAGACCGTGACTATCTACCAGCCAGATGGCGGCGCGCGCAGCCTCGGGCGTGACGCCTTCGTCCACCATCGCCGCGATAATCTGCTCGCAGATGCCTGTAGCGGCTGAGCCAGCACCCAGCACGGCGATCCGTTGCGCGCTCAGTTTCGATGTGGCCAGATCTACTGCCGTCAACAGTCCGGCAAGTGTTACGGCGCCCGTCCCCTGGATGTCGTCGTTAAACGACCGTACATCCTGGCGATAACGGTCCCGCAGTCGGCGCGCATTGCCTTTGGCGAAGTCTTCCCATTGCAGCACCGCATTCGGAAATGCATGGCTGATGTGCTGAACAAACGCATCGATGAAGGCGTCGTACTCTGCCCCCCGGATGCGCTCGTGGTGCCAGCCGAGATAGAGCGGATCTTGCAGCAGCGTGGGATTATTCGTGCCAGTATCCAGAGTGATCGGGAGAGTGGTCGCGGGATGGATGCCCGCGCAGAGGGTATAGAGCGCCAGCTTGCCCACCGGGATGCCCATTCCACCCAGGCCGAGGTCGCCCAGGCCGAGAATCCGCTCGCCGTCGGTCACGACGATGATGCGCACGTCCCGCTGCCCGATGCCATGCAGCATGGCCGCGATATCGTCACGTTGCGGATACGAGATATACAGTCCACGCGGCTTGCGGTAGATGTGACTGTAGTTCTCGCTGGCCTCGCCCACCTCTGGCGTATAGATGATGGGGCTCATCTCGCCGATGTGCTCTTGCAAGAGCCGGTAGAATAGCGTCTCGTTGCGGTCCTGAAGTGATGCCAGAAAGATGTAGCGTTCGAGGTCCGTATCCTTGCGGCGATAATTCTCGTAGGTGCGGACGAGCTGTTCATCCATCATCGCCACATGGGGCGGCAAGAGGCCCATCAGCCCCAGGTCGCGGCGTTCCTCAGGCGTGAACGCGCTGCCTTTATTCAGCAAGGGTTGCTCCAACAACAATGCCCCGGCCAGCGACGTCTCGATGATTGTCTCGCCCCGCTGCCGCACCATTCGCGCCTGATGCGCGATGAGTGTAATCTCCTCATCCATGTCCGCGTGCCCCGCTCTCGTGTTCCGCAACTCAGACGCAGGCCGTCCGTTCACTGCGAGAAATTGGAATACTGTTTTGTGCTGTACCACAAAGGTATCACGAAGCGTTCTCGCCTGCCTCTCTCATGTCACAAACGCTACACAGTCACTCCAACGCGTATGTCTAGCCACCTCGCTCCGAGCGGTCGGCAGCGGCGCATCACAGAGGAGGCAACCGCAGCGCCGTCTTGTGAGCGGATTGTGAGAAGCGGTCAGCGGCCCAGTGATGGCATTGTGAGATGCCGGGGGCATGCTGTGAACACCAGTATTCGTGCATTCTCCCGGTGATTGCCAGCCTATGCCAGTGATTGCCTGGGTCCCAATAGCGAGGAGAGCGATCATGCAGCGCACCTGGATGACAGTTGACGGCAATGAAGCGGCGGCCCGGGTGGCACACCGGCTGAGCGAGGTCATCGCGATCTATCCCATCACTCCGAGCACGCTCATGGGCGAATTGTCCGATGCGTGGTCGGCGTCTGGCCGCCCGAATCTGTGGGGCACGGTGCCGCTTGTGATCGAGATGCAGTCGGAGGGCGGGGCGGCAGGCGCGATTCACGGCGCGTTGCAGACAGGCGCGCTCGCCACCACCTTCACCGCCTCGCAAGGGCTGCTGTTGATGATCCCGAATCTCTACAAGATCGCTGGAGAGCTGACGCCAGCCGTCTTTCATGTGGCAGCACGCTCGCTCGCCGCGCAGGGGCTCTCGATCTTCGGCGATCATTCCGATGTGATGGCCGCGCGCGCGACAGGGCTGGCGATGCTGTCGTCCAGCACCGTGCAGGAGGCGCAAGATCTGGCGGCGGTAGCGCACGCGGCGACGTTGGCCGCGCGGGTTCCGTTTATTCACTTCTTCGATGGTTTCCGCACGTCACATGAAATCAATAAGATCGAGCAGCTTGAAGATGACGATCTGCGCGCCCTGATCGACGAGGATCTGATACGTGCCCACCGCGCACGCGCGCTCTCGCCCGATCATCCCTTTATCCGGGGAACCGCGCAGAATCCAGACGTCTATTTCCAGGCGCGTGAGACGGTCAACCCCTACTATCTTGCCTGCCCAGAGATCGTGCAGAGCGCGATGGATACGCTCGCGGGGACCACAGGCCGCCAGTATCGCCTGTTCGAGTATAGCGGCGCTCCCGACGCCGAGCGCGTTCTCGTCATCATGGGGTCGGGCGCGGAGACCGCCCGCACTACCGCGCAGTATCTTGCTGAGCGGGGCGAGAAGGTGGGCGTCGTGACGGTGCATCTCTATCGCCCATTCTCGGTCGAGCATTTCGCGGGCGCGTTGCCCGCCACCGTGCGGTCAATCGCCGTGCTCGATCGCACCAAAGAGCCTGGCAGCGCGGGTGAGCCACTCTACCTGGATGTCGTCGCTGCGCTTTCCGAGGCGCATACACAGAGCATCGGCAGTTTCAAGAGCATTCCTCGCGTCATTGGAGGGCGATATGGGTTGTCGTCGAAAGAGTTCACGCCCGCGATGGTTCGCGCGGTCTATGAGGAGTTGCGCCAGCCGCAGCCGAAGAATCACTTCACGGTCGGCATCAACGACGATGTGACGCGCACCAGCCTGGCCTATGATCCGGCGTTCTCCATTGAGCAAGACGCCACCGTGCGCTGTGTCTTCTGGGGGCTTGGGTCGGATGGCACCGTCGGCGCGAACAAGAACTCGATCAAGATCATTGGCGAAGATACCGCGAATTTTGCCCAAGGCTACTTTGTCTACGACTCGAAGAAGTCGGGATCGGTCACGGTCTCGTATCTCCGCTTCGGCCCGCAGCCTATTCAGGCGCCCTATCTCATCGAGCAGGCCAACTTCGTCGCGTGTCACCAGTTCACTTTCCTGGAACGACTCGACGTCCTGAAGCAGGCGGCTCCGGGGGCGACCTTCCTGCTCAACAGCGCCTATGGCCCAGAGGATGTCTGGGTACATCTGCCTGTCGAGGTGCAACAGGCCATCATCGCGAAGAACCTGCGCTTCTATATCATCGACGCGGACCGCGTGGCGCGTGATACCGGCATGGGCGGGCGTGTCAACACGATCATGCAGACGTGTTTCTTTGCCATCAGCGGCGTGCTGCCTCGCGAGCAGGCGATCACCGCCATCAAGCAGAGCATCAAGAAGACGTATGGCAAGCGTGGTGAGGCAGTCGTGCAACGCAACTTCCAGGCGGTAGATCAGACGCTCGCCCACCTGTGCGAGGTCAATGTGGCGACGGCAATCGAGAGAGCCGCGGCGCATCATGGCATATTAGCCAACGAGACATCGCTCGACGGGGCGAAACGGTCACGCGCTGGGGTGGGCGTCGTTCCGCTCCCGATGCTGACGCGCCGGCCAGCGGTGCCCACGGCGGCGCCCGCGTTTGTGCGCAACGTGCTGGGGCCGATGATCGCTGGCGACGGCGATAGCCTGCCGGTGAGCGCGCTGCCCGTTGATGGTACGTATCCCTCCGGAACCGCGCGCTGGGAGAAGCGCAATATCGCCCAGGAAATACCCACCTGGGACCCCAACATTTGTATCCAGTGCGGCAAGTGTGTCTTTGTCTGCCCGCACGCGGTGATTCGCGAGAAGGTCTACGACGGCTCGGCGCTCCAGGGCGCACCGGACTCCTTCATCGCGGTGGATTCGCGCTTCAAAGAGTTCCCCGGCATGAAGTACACGTTGCAAGTCTCGCCGGAAGACTGCACGTCGTGCGGTCTGTGCGTAGAGGTCTGCCCGGCCAAGGATAAGAGCCAGGTTGGGCGCAAGGCCATCAACATGGAGCCGCAGCCGCCGATCCGCGAGCGCGAGAACGCCAACTGGGACTTCTTCCTGACGCTGCCAGAGGTTGACCGGCGCCAGTTGAATACCGGGGCGCTCAAGGATACGCAACTCTTGCAGCCGCTCTTCGAGTTCTCGGGCGCCTGCTCAGGTTGCGGCGAGACGCCGTACCTCAAGCTGCTGACACAACTCTTCGGCGACCGGGCGCTCGTCGCCAACGCGACGGGATGTTCTTCCATCTATGGCGGCAATCTGCCCACCACGCCGTGGAGCTGCAACGCCGATGGGCGCGGCCCCGCATGGTCGAACTCGCTCTTCGAGGATAACGCGGAATTCGGCCTGGGCATGCGGGTCACTCTCGACAAACAGGAGGAATTCGCGCGCGAGCTTGTGTCGGCGCTGGCGGGACACGTCGGGGCGGACCTGGCGTCCGACATTCTGAATGCCGCGCAGGCGGGCGAGGTTGGCATCATGGCGCAGCGCGAGCGCGTGGCACGGCTCAAGGTGGCACTGCTGCGGCTCGAAGCCGAGGCGAACCCGGAGGTGGCGGCGCAGGCGCGGCGTTTGCTCAGCCTGGCCGATACCCTGGTGCAGCGCAGTGTGTGGATTGTCGGTGGCGACGGCTGGGCGTATGACATCGGTTTCGGTGGGCTCGATCACGTGTTGGCCTCGGGACGCAATGTCAACGTGCTGGTGCTCGATACCGAGGTCTATTCGAATACGGGTGGCCAGGCGTCAAAGGCGACGCCAAGAGCAGCCGTCGCGAAGTTCGCGGCGCGGGGCAAGGCCGCACCCAAGAAAGATCTCGGCATGATTGCGATGGCCTATGGCAACGTCTACGTCGCGCGGGTGGCGATGGGCGCGAACGACCAGCAGACGCTGCGGGCATTCCTCGATGCCGAGGCCTATGAAGGTCCTTCGCTCATCATCGCCTATAGCCACTGTATTGCCCACGGCATCGACATGCGCAAGGGACTCGATCAGCAGCGGCTAGCGGTGCAGAGTGGCTACTGGCCGCTGTATCGCTACAATCCGGTGCTCGTCGAGGAGGGCAAGAACCCGCTCTCGCTCGATTCCAAAGCGCCGTCTATCCCGTTGGAGCAATACGCCTACAACGAGACACGCTATCGCATGCTGGCGCAGAGCGATCCGGTGCGGGCCGAATCGCTGATGCACATGGCGCAGCAGGATGTACAGGCGACCTGGCAGCGGTATCACGACATGGCCACCGTCCTCGACGAAGAGGCGGCGAATGGCCACGATGCAGCAGCGCCGCAGGCTACAAAGTAGTAGCCCCAGGGCGGAGGAGCACGACGATGCCTGATCTCACGACGACGTATCTTGGGCTGGCCCTCAAGAATCCACTGGTGGCCTCGGCCTCACCGCTCTCACGGCACATAGACACCGCGCGCCGCCTCGAAGAGGCTGGTGTCGGGGCCATCGTGACGTACTCACTCTTCGAGGAGGAAATCACCCGCGAGAGCTTCGAGCTGGATCACTATCTAGAGCTGGGCGCGCACAGTTATGCCGAAAGCATCAGCTATTTCCCTGACCTCGACACGTACAGCGTTGGCCCGGAGCGCTATCTGGAGCATCTGGAACAACTCAAAGAAGCCGTCAGTATTCCCGTCATCGGAAGCCTGAACGGTGTCTCATCGGGCGGCTGGGTAGAGTTTGCCCAGCGCATCGAAGACGCGGGCGCCGACGCGCTCGAACTGAATATTTACTATCTGCCTGCCAATCCACAACTCACCGCCGCGGAACTGGAATCGAGCTACATCAATCTGGTGCGCGACGTGCGCGACGAGATCAGCATTCCTATCGCGGTGAAGCTCAGCCCGTATTTCACCTCGCTCCCCAATATCGCGCAGCGCATTGTGGAGGCTGGAGCCGATGGACTGGTGCTCTTCAACCGGTTCTACCAGCCTGATTTCGATCTCGATGCCCTCGGCGTGACGCCGAATCTGCAATTGAGCACGTCGGACGAATTGCGGTTGCGCCTGCGCTGGATTGCTATGCTCTACGGGCGTGTGAAAGCAGATTTCGCCCTGACTGGCGGCGTGCATGACGGGCGCGATATCGTCAAGGCGATGATGTCTGGGGCGCAGGTCGCGATGACGGCGTCGGAGCTGCTGGCGCACGGTGTGGCGCGTGTCACGAGGATGCTTTCGGAGTTGACCGAATGGATGGAGGAGCACGAATATGACTCCGTCACACAACTGCGCGGCTGCATGAGTCAGCGTGCTGTGGCGGAGCCTGCGGCATTTGAGCGGGCGAATTACCTGAAAGTGCTCGGCTCGTACACGCGGCCAATGTCTGGCAGGTAGCCGTAGCCCCAGCAGAGCACGAGCAGAGCCAAAGCGGCGCTCCCAGGTACCGATACTCCACGGTGTCTGAGAGCGCCCTTCTTGTGACTATTCCGTGTGTTTATGCGGAGACGAGCAGCCGCCATGTGGAACGGGCAACCGTGTGCAGCAGCGCGTCCGCGTCAATCGGCTCGGCGATGACGGGAATGGAGAGATGATCTAGCAGACGGCCGAGCGCCGCTTCGAGCTGTTCTGGCGTCGGTGTGACGATGACAAACGCGTGCTGGTGAGCAAGACGCGTATCGCAGGCAGCGGCTCCGAGGAACGCAATCCCATCCGTGCCCTGCATCATATTGCCAAAGAGCACTACATTGAAGAGCACCACCATGCCTCGCTCACTCGCTCGTAGCGTTGCCAGGCCAGTCTCGGCATCTTCGGCTTCCATGACGTGGTAGCCCGCGACCTCCAGCGAGTGCCGCATCTTGTTCCGCGTGGTAGGATCGTTGTTCACGACCAGAACTGGTACACCCATCATACGCCATCCTCTCTAGCGGCATACTCGCTTCAACTGCCCTCATACAGGGCATCAGTACTTCTACTGAATGGTGTACACGACTATCATCACAACCAGCACACAGCGCCTAGCACCTGCCACACGACGATGTCACATGCGCGCGGTCAAGCCGCCGAACTCATGCTGATGAGACGTTTGCAGCGTTTGAGACGGCGCTGTGCCGTGGGCGCCAGTCCTAGAGATTGCGCTGAGATGCGCCCATGATATTGCACATAGAGAGGTTTCCGGCTGGATGCCGACGTTTCTCGTTCGATGTCTCGGAATGGCGACATCTGCGCCTTTCCCGTCGGGAGATACGCATGACGATAGATAGTGTCTTTGGAGGAGGTGATATGTGATGACACCTAACATGCATGCCGCTGAGCATGAGCAACAACATACAGTAGCCCATTTGGTGGCGTTTGTCTTCAAGGCCGCGGCGTTGGGCTTGAGCGCCATCAGCGTCGTGCTGGTTGGCCTGGGCATCGATGTGTCGACGGTAGTCATTATGCTGGGCATCGGGCTTTTCGCGCTGGCTTTTAGCGCTATGATCGAGCATTCCGGCACCTAGCGCGCCCATGTGCCAGACACGCGCCGCACTATGAAACTTGCGCTCCCGCGTGCGGCGTGCGCTGTTCCCACCATCGATGTGGGAGCAGTGTGGGCGCAGTGCGCGATCAATGCGGGGGTTTGCGTTGCGAACGTAGGATCAGCATCAGGATGTAGGTGCCAAAGCCGCCCGCGAAGATGAGGACGAGGAGAAACAGCAACTCAATCATGACATCCCAGTTCGTGGGATGATAGGCCGCGACCAGCAGCGCCAGCCCAACGGTGAATGCCGCCGCGAGGATGCCCAGTGTCAACCGGTTGGTCAACTGCTCCATACGATCGAGATACGGCTCGAAGCTCTGCGGCTGCACGTTGATCTCGAATCCTCCACGCTCGATATCGCCAAGCACGTGCCGGAGTTGCCGCGGCAGCGCCAGCGCCATCTCGATCGCGTCGATGCCAGCCAGCATCATCTGGCCAGCCCATTGGCGTGGGGTGAACCGTCGCCGCATGAGATCTTCAGTGTAGGGAATGTACACGTCCATCAAGTTGAAGTGGGGGTCGAGTCGCACGCCCAGCCCCTCGCTCATGCCGAGCGTTTTGACGAGCAGCGCCAGATCGGGCGAAAGGCGAAGGTGATGCCAGCGCAGGATGGTCAGCAGTTCGGTGAGCATGACGGTGAGCTTCACGTCCCCAAGCGAGTGGTCGCAGTAGCGGTCGATCATGCGCTGCATATCGCGGCGCAGTCCATTGCGATCCACATGCACCCGCGTGCGTCCAAGGTCCAGCACCACGTCGGCCAGCCGACTGGCATCCTGGCGGGCGATGGACAGCAGCAGGCGAAAGAGCAGATCCTGGGTGGCCGAGTTGATCTCGCCCGTCATCCCAAAATCGATGAGCGCGATACGCCCGTCGGGTTCCACGAACACATTGCCAGGGTGTGGATCGGCATGGAAGAATCCGTATTCGAGGATCATGGTGAGCAGAATGCGGGTCGCGTGGTCGGCGACGCTCCGTCGATCCAGCCCCTCGGCCGCAATCACATCCACGTCGCTGATCTTGGCCCCTTTGATACGTTCGAGCGTGAGCACCCGTGCCGTTGTCGTCTCCCAGTAGACGCGCGGGATGTGCACAGAGGGGTCGTCGGCGAAATTCTCGGCGAACCGCTCGACATTGTGTCCCTCGTGCAGGTAGTCGAGTTCTTCACGAAGCGTCTGCGCGAATTCCTGGGTGATGGATACCAGGTCATATTTTCTGGCCACGACCCAACGGCGCTCGGCAATCGCCGCCAGATCCATCAGGATGCGCAGGTCTTCCTCCACTTGCTGGACGACTCCAGGCCGCCGCAACTTGACGACCACCTCGGTGCCATCGTGCAGCGTGGCCACGTGCGCCTGCCCAATCGAAGCCGATGCGAGCGGCGCTATCTCGAAGGTCGCAAATGCCTCCTCGATGGGCCGCCCCAACTCTTCCTCGACGGTCTGCCGGACCGCGTCGGATGGCATCGGGGGTACGCCATCCTGTAGTTTGGCCAGCTCATCCAGATAGGCGGCGGGCAACAGATCACCACGCGTGGAGAGGATTTGTCCGAGCTTGATGAAGGTAGGGCCGAGTTCTTCAATGGCCAGCCGCACATGCTCAGGGCGCGAGATGTGGCGCGTATCTTTCGGGGACGATGTCGATCTGTGGAAGGGCACCATGTCTCGCGGCTCGTGCGCGCCAATGAGAAAGCCGAGGCCATGGCGAGTGATAATGTCGATGATCTGGCGATACCGCTTGTGGCGAGTACGCGTGGACTCAGAGGCTGGTGTGACCGCTACCGCAGCCATGTTCTGCCTCCTTCGTCATTGCCTCTCCGGCGCGCACGCAGTGAGTCATCATAGTAGGAAAAACGCCGAAGAGGAGAAACAAAGGTTCGTGAAGAGGCTGCCGCCTCTGGGTGGATGCGGAACCTCCCCACGAACGACTTCATTGCGCGCGGGCGACGCGTGACCATCAACCGCGCGCGCCAACACTATTTGGCCGTCACTGCCTGCTTCACCTGTACCTGGACGGTGTGCTCTTTCGTCTCCTCGTCCTTCGCCAGATGAATTGTCAGCACGCCATGCTCGTAGATCGCTTTGACTTTGTCAGCGTCAAAGTGCGCGGGCAATGTAATGGTGCGCCCTACCTCTGGGATGAAGCGGTCAAGCCGCTCGCGCCGCAGATAGGTCTCCTCTTTTTCGGCGTGCCTGTGTGCTTTGCGGCCAGCGCGAATAGTGACTGTGTTGCCCGATGTGGTGATCTGCACATCCTCTGGGCGAATCCCCAGCAGCGAGGCTTCGATGACATACTCATCTGGTGTCTCGATGACATCCACTGGGAACGTGCGGCCCAACATGAACAGGGCGCGCTCTGGAGTCGCGATGCCCTCTTCCATGAAGCGATTTACCGCATGCCGTAGGGGCGCAAATGCTTCAATTGGCTCTCGTGTTACATTCGCCATGCTGATACCTCCTCTGTGCCAGGTTGAGCGCATCCGTTCAACAAACGGGGTCTCATACCTGTCTATCTTCATTGAATGCCGCGCATCTCCCAAATATGTCTCCTTTCAACTGGCGCGTGTCTCAGCCGTATCACGGCTCTCTGTCACATCGCGCATCCGGGGTCGCTCAGGGCGCCAGCAGCCGATCGAGCGAGACGATAGCGTAGCCTTTGCTCTGAATGTACGCGATGACTCTAGGCAGCGCCTCTGGCTCGTGCAGGCTGCCTACATGCATCAGGATGATCTTCCCTGGACCAAGCTGCGACTTCACCGTATTCACGATGGCATCGGCGGTGGTCGAGTCTCTCCAGTCGAGTGTGTCGATGCTCCACATGACGGTGTAGTAACCGATGCCCGCGGCGGCATTCACCACCTGTGTGTTGTAACTGCCATATGGCGGCCGGAAGTACGGTCGTGTCGGCACGCCATGGTCGCGGTCGACGATGATCTGGTTGGCCAGACCAAGCTGGTAGCAGACATAGTTGTTCGATCGGACGGGGGTTACCAGGTCCGGATGGTCAACCGTGTGGTTGCCGATGACAATGTGATCCGCGACGACGCGGTCAATCACCGACTGATGCGCCTGCGCCCACTCTCCTGTGAAGAACCATGTCGACGGCACGCCAGCGTTTTCCAGCGTCTGCAGCAGCGAGGACGGACGGCCTTCCGCGCCACCCGCGTCGAACGTCAACGCGACTTCGAGCCTGCCCGATGTACCCCGCGAGATCACTTTGGGCGTTACTGGCTGGATGCCCGGCAGCGCACACGGTGACGGAGACATGGGTGTGAGCATGGCGACGTTCAGGTGGTGCGCGCTATCAGTGCCCGTCCATGCAAGCAGCACCAGACTTGGCCCGCTGATGAACCCAATCGTCGGCGGCCCATAAGCGCTCTCGTTCAACGCGACGGTCGTATTGATGCGGTCGGGCCACGCGGGGAACGTGCGCGTGTACCGGAAGTAGATCGCGCGCGTCGAGTTGGCCGCTGTCCAGGTGAGATAGTGCGGTGGCATATTGTAATAGTTGCTGACGATGTTCAACAGGCTCGGTGACGAATAGCTCCAATCTTCCAGCGCGGGCGCGGCTGTCCAGGCGCTGGCGGTGGTGGATTTCGCGCAGACGATGCGATTCGCGGGCGAGGTGGCTATCCAGCTCATCACGAATTCAGAACGGGAAGCCTCGTAGCTCAGGCTCGGCCCCGCCAGGCTGCCGTAGGACCAAAGAATCGTCTTGGGGCCTTTGGTGAGGCTGGAGCCGATAGAGATGGTGAGCACGTTCAGGCTATGGCTCGCGTTGGTGCCTGTCCAGGCGAGGTACAGCTTGCCGTTGGCCGCGACGAGCGCGGGGCCAGAAGCGCTCATCTCACCCCAAAGTATCAGTTTCTTCGGCGTGCCGTAGACATCATAGAGCACGTTCAGGGTACGGTTAGCATCAGTGCCGGTCCACGCGAGGGCAACCTTGCCAGTCGGCGTCCGCGCCACGGCTGGCCGTTTGATCGAGGTCTCGGCAAGATGCACCTTGCTGCTAAACTTGGTGCCGATAGCAGTGGTCATCACGTTGAGAGCGCGATTCGTGTCGGTCCACGCGATGACTCCGCGCACGGTGCCATTCGTGGTGGTCCAGAGCGCCGGACCATCAATACTGGTTTCGTTCAGTGTTGCCTTGGTAATCTCGACTGATGATGCCGAGATGGCCTGTGGGGCTGGCGCGGGTGTCGCATGGACGGCGGGCGCCTGTACGGTGGCGAGTAGACTCATGTTGATCAACAGCAGCAGTGCCGCGCCACCGAGGAATCGGCGTACACGCATTGAACACTTCCTTTCGCCGATGAGCACGGCGTGAGCGCTCCGAACGCACGGGTTTCGCGCGATCTGCCCGAACGCATGGACGCAGACAATGTGTCGGCACACAGGGTCAAACACAGAGATGCCACCGGCACCCTCAGTGATTCATAGTGCACTCACAGCGCTCTATCGCCATGCAGACAAGAAGTCACAGGGGCTTCACAATACCGCGACCATGCACCCGTAATGCGCATTGCGACGGACATTGTGATGCAGAATTGAGAGGGCACTGGGGTTTTGTGATGCTCGTCAGATTCCCGGATGATGTGTTGAATGTGGCGCGCCGGCGCTGGGATAGGTGAGCGTAACGCTTGAGACGGGCCTGGCATGTCGCGTGCGCGTCAATCGTGTGACATTGGACGAAGGAAGCAGCACTCTATGATGGCAGCCCCGCGGATCACATCGTCAAATCCCTGGCATCTGACGCGCGTCGTCTGGATCGCCGAACTATGGCTAATCCCGCTCTCGAACAATGTGGTAGCTCTCATCTTCTGGCGGACAGGCATCGACCTCTATCCGGTACTGGCGGCGGTGCTCTACACCTACATCAGCATCCGCCATCTGCGCGTGCTGCCCTTCGGTTTCGTCTGGAGCCGTCGCAGCATCATGGTGGGCATTGCGGCGGGGCTGGCGCTCGCGTTGCCCGCGATGATCTTCTTCATCCACCCGATTCTCGTCGGCAATGTCAGTTATGGGCCAATCGCCACGCTCTCAGTGAATGGCCTGCTGCGCCGCACACTTGTGGATTTGCCGTTTCTGACGGCAATTATCGAGGAACTGGTCTTTCGCCATTGGCTGTTTATCGAGACGACGTCCACCAGCGCCACGGTTCTGTTCAACGCCTTCATCTTCACGGTGTGGCATGGGGTCGCGGGATTCACCGCCATCTCGGCGACGCAGTTCGGGGGTGGCACGGGCATGCTCCTGCTCGCGTACCTGGGATCGCTGGCGGCGGTCTTTGTTGGCGGCGTCATATTCGCAGTAGTTCGTCTCAAGACGGGCAGTTTCGTCTACTCGGTGCTTGCCCACTGGATCAGCGATGCCTCAATTGTTGTGGTCATCTGGAGCCTGGGCCATCTCACGCACTGACGCCTCACATGGTAGTTTCGCCCGTGGCGCGCGCTGGCCTCAGCCCAAACAGCAGTCGCAGCACGTTGACGCGTTTGATGACATATTCGTACAGGCCGAGCGTCCCGGCGAGCGCGCCAAGCACGACGAGCAGCAGCGTCGCGACCGTGGGCAGGTGCATCTGGATGACCATCAGTCCAACGACAATCACGACTGGCATGTGCAGCACATAGAGCGGATACGCAGCTTCATGCAAATATGCGAGCAGTCCGTTGGTGAATGCGAAGTATCTCAGGCCGACACTCAGCACACCCGCCACCAGCAGCCACTCGCTTTCAGCGCGGAGCCATGCTATCAAGACGCCGCCCGGTGTTGCCTCGGTGACAGAGGCGAAGTGGCCCAGTGGCGTCTGCAACAGGGCGAATGAAATGATTCCCAGCGTGAGCGCGACAGTGCCATCGCGTCTGATCGCCTGGAGCAAGCGAGGCGAGGCATAGAAGATGTACCCGAGCAGGAAGCACATCATGAAGACGCCCAGCTGCGCCCACTGGTTGTAGATATCCCAGTTGGCTTCGCCCGTTATCTGGATTGCCGTCCGATACCCCAGCGCCGCGAGGACGCGCGGTAACGCGATGGCCACCCCCAGGAGCAGGGTCGTTCCGGGTACGACGAATATGTCGGCGATGCGGTCGATGAGACGCATGCCCGGCGAGCTTCTGAGCCACAAGAGCAGCGGCAGCGTCGCCAGCGCGTAGAGCAGCAACCGCGGAACGAACCAGATATGTCCCCAGAAGACCGTCTCGCCCATCGACGAGAAGTGCGTCAGGAAGTGGGCATAGCCGGCAAGATACGGCGGGTAAAATTCCAGGAGCGATTCGTCGCCTCGCAGCCCCGCGGACGGAATGAGATTGAGATCGATGACCTGCGGATAGGCACGTACCACGGCGAAAACCTGTATGGGGATGAGTACGAGCGTGGGGAAAAGAAACGGGACGAACAGCCGCAGTATCCGCTCGCGTGTGTACTGGCGGGGTGTCCGTCTGCCCAGCGCGAACCATGTGCTTGCGCCAGCGACGAGAAAGAGCAGCGACATCGGCCAGAGAATAAAGAAATTCGACACGAGCACGGCGAGCTGATTCGGCTGGCCGCTGGTGAGATAGTTGGTCATCGCGATGGCAAAGAGGCCAAGTACATGGAACGGAATCAGGCCGACGATGACCAGCACCCGCAGCCAGTCCAGTTCGTGCCGCCGCTCCCTGGTGCTTGCTACTGCAGTTGCGTTCACCCGGCGATGACGGACTACTATGTGCGAGGTCATCGTGCCCTCCCGGGCTGCTCTATCCGCCCCGCGTTCTTCTCAGGAGTCGCCGTACCATCTGCCCCATAGAGACAAACAGCCGTTCACCCCTACCTTCGCGTGCTATGGTCACAGCGTTATCACAGGCGGGCGGGCGGGCATCACACGTGACTCTCATCCCGCGGCGAATCGCCTCTCTGTCGCCTCGATGTCAAACCGGCACTCATTCGTAGGAGCGGCGTCGCATCAGCCACCGCTTGACAATCTCGACGAGCAGCAGATAGACACTGGTCGCGCCTGCCAGGAAAAGGAAGAATAAGCCTGGCAGCGGCGTGAAGCCGAGCGCGCCGCCAATGGGCGTGTACGGCACGACGATGCCAGCAGCGACCACCGCCACGATGGTCACTATCAGCGGTCGGCTCGGGCGGCTCCGCAAGGGATTGCCCGCCGTGCGGATGATAAAGAGCACGAGCGTTTGTGTCGCCAGCGATTCGACAAACCACCCTGTGTGGAAAAGCGCCTCTGATGCGTGGAAAACCGAGAGCATCACGAAGAATGTCAGAAAGTCGAAGACGGAGCTGATCGGCCCGATAAATACCATGAAGTCGCGGATCAGCTTGATTTCCCAGCGGTGGGGCTTGCGGATGAACGTCGCGTCGACGTTGTCAGTCGGGATCGTCACCTGCGCGAGGTCATAGAGGAAGTTGTTGAGCAGAATCTGCGTGGGCAACATGGGCAGGAAAGGCAAGATCAACGCGGAGCCTGCCATGCTGAACATATTGCCGAAGTTCGAGCTTGTGCCCATAAACAGGTATTTCATGACATTGCCGAATGCTTTTCGCCCTTCGAGCACCCCCTGTTGCAGCACGCGCAGATCGTGCTCCATCAGGATGATTTCGGCGGCATCCTTGGCGATGTCTACCGCGCTGGCCACCGAAATCCCTACATCGGCGACGTGCAGTGATGGCGCATCGTTGATGCCGTCGCCGAGAAAACCCACGACATGGCCGCGCGACTTGAGCGCCAGCATAATCTGATTCTTCTGTGCTGGCGAGACACGCGCGAATACCTGCGCCTGTTCGGCAACGCGCGCCAGTGTCACCTCATTCATGTTGGCGATTTCGTCACCGAGCACGATGCGGCTGACGTCAAGCCCCACCGCATCACAGACATGATGCGCCACCAGTTCACTGTCTCCCGTCAGTATCTTCACCTGGATGCCGTCTTGCCGAAGTGTCTCCAGGATGTCGTGGGCGTCGGGCAGAGGCGGATCGAG